>DATADI010000541.1:0-6911 GCA_036258615.1 Thermomonospora sp.
CCCGCCTCCGCCAGCCGCCGTTCGAGCGCGGCGACCAGCAGCGGATGCGGGCCCAGCGTCGCCGCCGTGCGCAGGCCCAGCCGGGGCCGCCGCGTCCGCACCTCCGCCAGCACCGCCGGGATGTCGGTCTTGCTGTGGTACGCCGCCGTCAGCAGCAGCGGCAGCACCACCGCCGCGTCCGCGTCCAGCGCCTCCAGCACACGGGCCGGGGCGGGCGGGGCGTGGTCCAGGAAGGAGGTCAGCACGGGCAGGCCGGGCCGCCGCGCGGCGACCTCGGCCAGCAGCGCCCCCACGGTGGCCGCGGCCCGCGGGTCGCGGCTGCCGTGGGCCACCGCGACCAGCGGCGCCGCCCCCCGCGGGGACCTCACAGGTGGATGCCGCATTCGGACTTGCCCAGTCCGGCCCACCGGCCGCTGCGCGGGTCCTCGCCCGGCGCGACCCGCCGGGTGCAGGGCTCGCAGCCGATCGACGGGTAGCCGTCGTAGTGCAGCGGGTTGACCAGGATGCCGTTGTCGGAGATGTAGTCGTCCATCTCCTGCTGGGTCCAGTCGAGGATGGGGTTGACCTTCACCATCCCGCGCCGGCCGTCCCACTCCACGACCTTCCGCTCGCGGCGGCTGACGGTCTCCTCCCGGCGGATGCCGCTGAACCAGGCCATGTAGCCCTCCAGCGCCCGGCCGAGCGGCTCCACCTTGCGCAGGTGGCAGCACAGGTCGGGGTTGCGGCCGTACAGCCGGGGGCCGAGCGCGGCCTCCTGCTCCTCCACGGTGCGGGTCGGCATCACGTTGATGACGTTCACCGGGTACACGGCCTCGACGGCGTCGCGCGTGCCGATGGTCTCGGCGAAGTGGTAGCCGGTGTCCACGAACAGCACGTCGATCCCCGGCTTCACCTTGGAGACCAGGTGGATCAGCGCGGCGTCGGACATCGAGGAGGTCAGGCAGATCCGGTCGCCGAAGGTGGCGGCGGCCCAGCGCACGATCTCGAGCGCGGAGGCGTCGGCGAGGGCCTCGGCCGCCGACTCGGCGACGTCGCGCAGGTCGAGGGCGGGTCTGTCGGTCGGGGTCTCCAGGACGGTCGTTGGGGGCATGTGCGGGCTCCTATCCCGAATCACTGCACGCCGCGGTCGCGGGGGCCGCCGGACGCGCCCGGCACCCCCACTCCGAGGAACTTCAGTCGGAAGGCGCGGGCGCAGGCACGGCAGTACCAGCTCCCCTCGCCCTCGGTGGGCTCCAGGTCCTCGTCGCCGCAGTACGGGCAGTAGAACGGCGCGGCGCGTTCGGTCATTTCCGCCTCAGGTGTCTCGTAGGTCTCACTGGAGGTCCGCGTCGGCGGCCCGGTGGACCCACTCCGCGAAGCTCTCCCCGTCGGCGCGCTGCGCGTCGAAGTTGCGCACCACCCGCTCGACGTAGTCGGCCAGGCCGTCGGCGGTGGTCTTCAGCCCGCGCACCTTCCGGCCGAACGACGCGCCCACCTGGCCGCCCAGGTGGATCTGGAAGCCCTCCACCTGCCGGCCGTCCTCGTCCACGACGAGCTGGCCCTTGAGGCCGATGTCGGCGACCTGGATGCGGGCGCAGGCGTTCGGGCAGCCGTTGATGTTGATCGTCAGCGGCTGGTCGAAGTCCGGCAGGCGCTTCTCCAGCTCGTCGATCAGGTCCATCCCGCGCTGCTTGGTCTCGACGATGGCCAGCTTGCAGAACTCGATGCCGGTGCAGGCCATCGTCTGCCGCCGGAACGTCGACGGGTGCACCTGCAGGTCGTGCTCGGCGAGCGCGTCGGCGAGGGCGGCGGTGCGCTCCTCGGGGACGTCCAGGATCACCATCTTCTGCTCGGCGGTGGTGCGGACCCGGCCGGAACCGTACTCCTCGGCCAGGTCGGCGATCACCCGCAGCAGGTCCCCGTTGACGCGGCCGACCTTCGGCGCGAACCCGACGTAGAAGTTGCCGTCCTTCTGCCGGTGGATCCCCACGTGGTCGCGGCGCGGCAGCGGCGGCGCGGGCTCGGGGCCGTCCGGCAGGGCGTAGCCGAGGTACTCCTTCTCCAGCACCTCGCGGAACCGCTCGGCGCCCCAGTCGTTGACCAGGAACTTGATCCGGGCGCGGTGCCGCAGCCGCCGGTACCCGTAGTCCCGGAAGATCGAGATGATGCCCTTCCAGACCTCGTGGGCCTGCTCGGGCTTGACGAACACGCCCAGGCTCTTGGCGAACATCGGGTTGGTCGACAGCCCGCCGCCCACGAACGCCTGGTAGCCCGCCTGCCCCTCGGCGTTGACCGTCCCCACGAACGCCACGTCGTTGATCTCGTGGACGGTGCAGTGCGCGGTGCACCCCGACAGCGCCGACTTGAACTTGCGCGGCAGGTTGGAGAACTCCTTGGTGCCGATGTACCGGTCGTGGATCTCGGCGATCTGCGGGGTGGCGTCGATCACCTCGTCCTCGGCGATCCCGGCCAGCGGACAGCCGATGATGACGCGCGGGGTGTCGCCGCACGCCTCCATGGTGGACAGCCCGACCGACTCCAGCGCCTCCCAGATCGCCGGGACGTCCTCGATCGCGATCCAGTGGTACTGGACGTTCTGCCGGTCGGTGATGTCGGCGGTGCCGCGCGCGTACCGGTTGGAGATGTCGGCGATGGTGCGCAGCTGCGCCGGGTTCAGCTGCCCGCCGTCGATGCGCACCCGCAGCATGAAGTAGCGGTCGTCGAGCTCCTCGTCGGGCAGCGAGCCGGTCTTGCCGCCGTCGATCCCCGGCCTGCGCTGGGTGTACAGCCCGTACCAGCGGAACCGGCCCCGCAGGTCGGCGGGGTCGATCGAGTCGAAGCCGGCCTTGGAGTAGACGTCGATGATCCGCTGCCGGACGTTCAGGCCGTCGTCGTTCTTCTTGTTCTCTTCGTTCTTGTTGAGGGGCTCGTGGTAGCCGAGGGCCCACTGGCCCTCGCCTCGCTTGCGCTTCACGCTGGGTGGCACGGTCCGCGTCCTGTTCCTAGATGGGGAAGAGCGACGCGCGGCGCACCGGCAGGGCTTAACGGCCGGCTCGACGGTGAGCGGTGAAGGTTAAGTGTGACGCCGGCGCACCACGCTGACGATTACGGGCGTGGTCGGGGCGTCACAGACAGATCGCGCTGCGTACCCGGAGGAAGTCGACATGCCGGCGCATGACGAGCAGTGGGTTCGCGGCACTCATGCCTCGACTGTGACATGACGTCTCAGGTGCTGTCCAGTTGCGTCCGCCATGTGGACGTGCCCCGCCGTTCATCCCTGCCGCACCCAGTTGACCGGCGGCTCGGCGCCGGGCGGCCCCTCCCGGCCCGCCTCGCGCTCGGCCGCCCGCTTCTGCGCGGGGGTGGCGGGGGCCGTCCTGTGCTGGCACGCGCACCAGGAACCGCCACGGCAGTCGCCGTGGTGGCGGTCGCGGCACGCCTGGCAGATCACGCTTCATTGTCGCCCGGATCGGCCGATGCTCGGAACCCTCCGTCTCGCGGCGATCTCGGTCGGGACGGCGTTCCGGTGCGTCCAAGGGGGTACACGAGCGAGCCCCAGGACCACGCGGAGGCGGCACTGTGAAACCGCTCACCCCCAGTTCGGCGCCCCGGGACGCCGCCGCGCCGGGCGCCCGGGACGTCGCCGAGGGCCTACCGTGGGTGAACGTGACCACCGCCTCGGGTACGGGTGACGCCGTGGAGGGCCCGGCCGCCGAAGAAACGCGTTCCCGTGCCACCTCGGCGCGCCGGATCGTGTGGGCCCTGACCAGGGGCACCGCCGTCGCGGCGTTCCGGTACCGGGTCACCGGGCTGGCCGCCGAGGCGGCGTTCTTCGCGCTGCTGTCGCTGCCGCCGCTGGTGATCGGGCTGATCGGGACCATGGGCCACCTGCGCGGCGCGCTGGCGGGGGAGACCGTCGCCGAGGTCCGGGCGTGGCTGATCCGGCAGGCGCACACCGTCCTGGCCGGGCCCGCCGTGGACAACGTGGTCACCCCGCTGATCGACGAGGTGATCCGGGGCGGCCGGGTGGACCTGGTGTCGCTGAGCTTCCTGCTGTCGCTGTGGGCGGGGTCGCGGGCCACCAACGTCTACGTCGACACCATCACCATCGCCTACGGGCTGTCGGGCGTGCGGGGCGTGATCCGCACCCGGCTGCGCGCCTTCCTGCTCTACCTGGTCGGGCTGATAGTGATGATCATCGTGATCCCGATGCTGGTGGCCGGGCCCGCGCTGGTCCGCGAGGCGCTGCCGGAGGGCGCCGCGTTCGTCCGGCTGCTGTACTGGCCGGTGGTGGTGACGCTGTCCATCCTGTTCCTGGCCACGCTGTACCACATGAGCGTGCCGGTGCGGACGGCGTGGTGGCGGGCGGTGCCGGGCGCGGTGGTGGCCCTGGCGATCTGGATCCTGGGCAGCGTCGGCCTGCGCCTGTACCTCGCCGGGTCGCTGTCGGGCGTGTCGGTGTACGGTTCCCTGGGAGCCCCCATCGCGATCCTGGCCTGGCTGTACGTCGCCGCGCTCGCCGTGCTGATCGGGGCGGCCCTGAACGCCGAGGTGGACCGCATGTGGCCCAGCGCCGACACCGCGCGCGCCCGCGCCGCGTCCGAAGGCCGGTAGCCCACGGCGGGCAAATTCTGCTGCGATATCCACCCTGATTAGGGCAAACATGTCGTAACCTCGTTCTACATGACCCCTCGTGAGACCGGTCTGCTGCGCACCGTGACCGGAAGCCTCCCGGTGTCCGCCATCACCGGGACCGTGCTCGCCCACGAGCACCTGCAACTCGACCTGCGCTGGCCCGACCGGCGGCTGACGACGGTCTCCTCCGACCCCCGCCGCTGGCTGGACGAGGAGCAGGCGGTCACCGCCGAGCTGGGCGCGCTGCGCGCCGACCGGGAGCTGTCCCTGGTCGTCGACCTCACCTGCCAGGGCATGGGCCGCAACGCCGCGATGCTGTCGCGGATCAGCGCCGGCGCCCGGGTGGCGGTCGTGGCGGGCACCGGCTACTTCACCGAGCCGTTCCACCCGCAGTTCGTGGCCGAGGCCGACGAGGACCGGCTCACCGAGCGGATCATGGCCGAGATCGGCTTCGGGATGGACGGCACCAGCTCGCTGCCCGGCGTGATCGGCGAGATCGGCTGCTGGGGCCCGGTGCCCACCGAGGCCGAGGAGCGCTGCCTGCGCGCGGCGGCCCGTGCCGGGCTGGAGTCCGGGCTGGCGGTGGCGACCTACGGCCGCGCCGGGCTGGCGCTGCTGGAGATCCTCACCTCCGCCGGGCTGCCCGCCGACCGGGTGGCCGTCGGGCACCAGGACCTGGTGGACGACCCGGGCGCGCACCGCAAGATCGCCGAGACCGGCGCCTACGTGGCGTTCGGGTCGCTGGTCCGCGCCGGGACCGACCCGGCCGCCCTCGGCGGGGCCGTGCGGGCGGTGCTGGAGCTGCTGGGCGCCGGGCACGGCGACCGGCTGCTGCTGAGCTCCGGGATCTCCCGGATGACCCAGATCACCCGGTACGGCGGCAGCGGCTACGGGTACCTGTTCGACGTCTTCCTGCCCGCGCTGCGCGGCGCCGGGGTGGACGAGGACACCCTCCGCCTCGTGCTGCACGACAACCCGCTGCGCTGGCTGACCGGAGTGTCGTCCTGAGGGTCGCGGGTGTAGTCTGACCGGAGCCGCGAGGTCCGTGGCGCCCTGATCGAGGAGGAGGTGAGCCGCCGATGGCTGTCGTTGCCGTGCGAGCTCACCTGATCTCTCTGACCTCCAGGGCGTCCGTCTGACCTGAACTCCCGTGTCCCGGGAGCGGGCGCCCGTGTCCGAAGGGTGCCTCCATTGGCCTCCGGTTTCACCTTGCCCGGCCTCGGCTGGGACGGCGGCTGGGCCGCCGCGTTCACTTCGTTCACCGAGTCCTCCTCGTTCGACGACCACCTCGCGGGCCGGGTCGCCCGCGTGGACAAGTCCGCCTGCACGGTCCTGACCGAACAGGGGGAGCTGCGCGCCGAGTACGGCCGCGAGGTCCCCAGTGTCGGCGACTGGGCCGCCGTGCGGGCCGGGTCGTCCGGCGTCGCGCCGCGGCTGGACGCCGTCCTGCCGCGCCGTACCGCCATCGTCCGCGGGGGCGTGTCCCGCGCGGACTCCCGCTCGGGGCTGTCCGGCGACTCCTCGGGCCACGTGCTGGCCGCCAACGTCGACGTCGTCTACATCGCCGAGCCCGCCGCCCCGGACACCGACCTGGGGCGGATCGAACGGCTGCTCGCCCTGGCGTGGGAGAGCGGCGCGCAGCCGGTCGTGCTCGTCACCAAGGCCGACCTGGCCGCGTCCCTGCCCGACCTGCTGGCGGCCGTCACCGAGGCCGCCCCCGGCGCGGAGGTGCACGCCGTCTCCGCGCTGGAGGGCACCGGCCTGGAGCCGGTACGGCTGGCGGCGGGCCGGACGGCGGTGCTGCTCGGCCCGTCCGGCGCGGGCAAGTCCACCCTCGTCAACGCGCTCGCCGGGACGCCGGTGATGGAGACCGGCCGGGTCCGCGCCGCCGACGGCCGGGGCCGGCACACCACCACCCACCGCGAGCTGCACGTGCTCGACGGGGGCGGGCTGCTGATCGACACCCCGGGGCTGCGCCGGATCGGCCTGGCCGACGACACCGGCGAGGGCCTGGCCCAGGCGTTCGCCGACGTCGAGGAGCTGGCCGCCGGGTGCCGGTTCGCCGACTGCGCCCACGACACCGAGCCCGGCTGTGCCGTGCTCGCCGCCGTGGAGTCCGGCGACCTGCCCGAACGGCGGCTGGCGAGCTGGCGCAAGCTGCGCCGGGAGGCCGCCTGGATGGCGGGCCGCAGCGACGCCCGGGTCCGGGCGGAGCGGAACCGGCAGTGGCGGATCATCCACAAGGAGATCCGCCGCTCGGGCCGCAACCGGCCGTGACAGGGGGCGGGGGGGGGGGG
>DATADI010000542.1:0-2461 GCA_036258615.1 Thermomonospora sp.
GATCGACGGCCGGGCACAGCCGTCGTTCGCGCCGCTGTCGCGGTTCTGGCGGGCCGCCGACGGCTGGGTCCGTACCCACGGCAACTACCCGCACCACCGCGACCGGCTGCTGCGCGCCCTCGGCGTGGACCCGGGCCTCGCCGACCCGGTGCCCGCCGTGGAACGCCTCATCGCCGAGACCCCGGCCGAACGGGTCGAGGACCTGGTGAACGCGGCGGGCGGCCTGGCCGTCGCCGTGCGCGACCCGGACGCCTGGGCGCGTCACCCGCACGGCGAGCGGGTCGCCGCGCTGCCCCTGCTGCGGCTCACCCGGACCGACGACGCGCCGCCGCGCCCGCTCGGGCCGCTCCCGGACGGCCCGGTGCTGCCGATGGCCGGGGTACGGGTACTGGACCTCACCCGGGTCATCGCCGGTCCCGTCGGCACCCGGACCCTCGCACTGCTGGGCGCGGACGTCCTGCGGATCGACTCGCCCCGCCTTTCGGAGATCCCCGCACAGCACACCGAGACCGGCGCGGGCAAGCGCTCCACGCTGCTGGACCTGGCCGGCCCCGCCGACCGGGCGACCTTCGAGGACCTGCTCGCCGCCGCCGACGTGGTGGTCACCGGATACCGTCCCGGGGCGCTCGACCGGTACGGCCTGTCCCCCGCCGCGCTCGCCGAACGGCGTCCGGGCCTGGTGGTGGCGTCGCTGTCGGCGTGGGGCACGGTCGGCCCGTGGGCGGAACGGCGGGGTTTCGACAGCCTCGTGCAGGCCGCGTCGGGCATCGCGGTCGCCGAGGGCTCCCCGGAGTCGCCGGGCGCGCTGCCGGTACAGGCCCTCGACCACGGCACCGGGTACCTGCTGGCGGCGGCGGTGATGCGGGCGCTCACGCTCGGGGCCACCGGATGGCACGCGGAGCTGTCCCTGGCGCAGACCGCCGCCGCGCTCCTGGCGCTCCCCGCCCAGGCACGGGAGACCGCCGAATTCGACCCGTCCGGATATCTCGCCGAGGCCGGGCCCGTACGGTACGCGCTGCCGCCGGTCGACCTCGCCGGAGGCCCCCGTACCTGGGCCCATCCGGCGACCCCCTGGGGGTCGGACGCGCCCGCCTGGCGACAGCGCGAGAGCGGGTCTGGGGGGCTTGGGGATCCCGTGCGAAGATGATCCCGTCATGACCGCCCCCCTGCCGTTCCGGTGCGCCCGCGCCGCCGCGTTCGCGGCCGTCTGCGTGGCGCTGGGCCTGCTGGCGCACCTGCTGGCGGCGGGCCTGCCGCCGACGCGGATCGTGGCGGCGGGGCTGGCGGTCTCGTTCCTGGCGGCGCTGCCCGCGCTCGGCCGGGAACGGACGCTGCGGACGATCCTGCCGCTGCTGGCGGGGCTCCAGGTCGTCCTGCACGTGCTGTTCACGCTGGGCCACCCGGTCGCCGCCGCCGCACCACCGGCCGCCGCCGGGCACGTCCACGCGCACGCGGCGGTGCCCGCCGACCTGACCATGGTGATCCTCCACGGTTGCGCGGTGGCCCTGACGGCGCTGTGGCTGGCGTGGGGTGAGGCGCTGCTGTGGGCGGCGCTGCGGCACCTGGCGCTGCGGTTCGTCCCGATCCTGCTGGCCTGGGTGCTGCCCGAACGGGCGCCGCGTCCGGTGGTGCCGTTCGGCGAGCCCCGGCCGCCGCTCCAGGCGCTTCTGCGGCACACGGTGAGCCGCCGGGGTCCGCCCCTTCCGCTCTGATCGGCATTCCTTCCGTCCGTTGACAGGCCCGGTGTGCGCGACGGCGTACGCGCGCGCCATCGGGACGATCAGAGAAAGGCTTCACCATGGCTCTTCGCCGTGCCCACCTGCTCACGGCCGCCGCCGTCCTGGCCGTGGCCCCGCTGAGCGCCTGCGGCTCGGGCTCGTCCGCCGACGAGGCTGCCGCCTCCCCCGCCCCCGGGATCACCCGGCCCCGTACCGTGCTGTCCATCACCGACCCGTGGGTGAAGGCCGCCGACTCCGGCATGTCCGCCGCGTTCGGGACGCTGGTCAACACCACCGACAAGCCGGTGACGGTCGTGTCCGCGACCTCCTCGGCGTCCCCGGTCATCGAGCTGCACGAGGTCGTCTCCCAGGACGGCAAGGCGGTGATGCGGCCCAAGAAGGGCGGCTTCGTCATCCCCGCCCGGGGCTCGCACCGCCTCACGCCCGGCGGCGACCACATCATGCTGATGGACGTCAAGCAGAAGATGGAGCCGGGCGGCCAGGTGTCCTTCACCCTCAGGCTCGGCGACGGCTCCACGTACACGTTCACCGCCGTCGTCAAGCACTTCACCGGGGCCAAGGAGACCTACGACCCCGACCACCATGGCTGATCCGGCGCGGCGGCTGACGCGGCGGAGCCTGCTGGCGGGCGGTGCGGTGACGGCCGCGGCGGGCGCGCTGGCGGCGTGCTCGGACGACGAGGCCCCCGCGCCGAAGACGGCGCCCGCCGCCCCGCCGCCCAC
>DATADI010000543.1:0-6188 GCA_036258615.1 Thermomonospora sp.
CCCGGGCGCGCCGCCCGGGACCACGGCACCGCCTCCGGCCCCGGCTGACAACGAGGTTCGCCATGGCCATCAGCGTGTTCGACCTGTTCAAGATCGGTATCGGCCCGTCCAGCTCGCACACCGGCGGCCCGATGGCCGCCGCCCACCGCTTCGCCCGCGGCCTCCGCGACGACGGCCTGCTGGAGGGCGTCGGGTCCGTCCGGGCCGTCCTGTACGGCTCGCTCGGGCTCACCGGCAAGGGGCACGGCAGCGACAAGGCCGTCATCCTCGGCCTGGAGGGCGACAAGCCCGAACTGGTGGACGTCGACACCGTGCCCGGCCGGATCGCCGCCGTCCGCGAGCAGGGCACGCTGCGCCTGTTCGGCGAGGTCACCGTCCCGTTCGTGGTCGGCGAGCACCTGGTGTTCGAACGCAAGGAGACGCTGCCGGGCCACCCCAACGGGATGCGCTTCACCGCGTACGGTCACGACGGCGAGGTGCTGC
This sequence comes from Thermomonospora sp., assembly GCA_036258615.1. Taxonomy (GTDB): domain Bacteria; phylum Actinomycetota; class Actinomycetes; order Streptosporangiales; family Streptosporangiaceae; genus Thermomonospora. Next base: position 484 of record DATADI010000543.1, read on the forward strand.
GCACGCGGGTGTACTACTCGGTCGGCGGCGGTTTCGTGGTGGACGAGAACGCCACCGGAGCCGACCGCATCAAGCCCGACGACACGGTGCTGCCGTACCCGTTCGACTCGGCCGCCGCACTGCTGCGGCACTGCGCGGAGACCGGCCTGTCGGTGTCGGCGCTGATGCTGGAGAACGAGAAGGCGTTCGGCCGCACCGAATCCGAGATCACCGCCGGACTGCTGGAGCTGTGGCAGGTCATGCGGGCCTGCGTCCGCCGGGGCTGCGCCACCGAGGGGCTGCTTCCGGGGGGCCTGAAGGTCCGCCGCCGCGCCCCCCTGCTGCACCGCCGCCTGGCCGGCGAGAGCACCGGGCCCGACGCGCCGTCCGACCCGATGAAGGGCATGGACTGGGTCACGCTGTTCGCCCTGGCGGTCAACGAGGAGAACGCGGCGGGCGGCCGGATCGTCACCGCCCCCACCAACGGCGCCGCCGGCATCGTCCCGGCGGTGCTGCACTACTACGACCGGTTCGTCCCCGGCGCCGACGACGCCGGGGTCGTCCGTTTCCTCCTCACCGCCGGGGCCGTCGGGGTGCTGTTCAAGCAGAACGCCTCGATCTCCGGCGCCGAGGTCGGCTGCCAGGGCGAGGTCGGCTCGGCCTGCTCGATGGCGGCGGCGGGCCTGGCCGAGGTCCTCGGCGGCACCCCCGAGCAGGTGGAGAACGCCGCCGAGATCGGCATCGAGCACAACCTGGGCCTGACCTGCGACCCGGTCGGCGGCCTGGTCCAGGTCCCCTGCATCGAGCGCAACGCCGTCGGCGCCATCAAGGCCATCGGCGCCGCCCGCATCGCCCTGCGCGGCGACGGCCGCCACTTCGTCTCCCTCGACAAGGCCATCACGACCATGCGCGACACCGGCCGCGACATGCTCGACAAGTACAAGGAGACCAGCCGCGGCGGCCTCGCCGTCAACGTCATCGAATGCTGATCAGGGGGTGACGGCCATGGTGGTGAGGATGCGGGTGGCCAGGTCGGGGTCGCCTTCGGTCTTGACGGTGACCTGGTCGGGGGTTCGGCGGCCGGTGGCCAGGACGAGGTAGGTCTCCCAGTCCATGGTGAGGGTGGCGGTGGGGTCGGCGAGGGGGGCGGTCTCGCGGGCTCGGGCGTCGTCGCCGACCTCGAGGTGGGCGGTGAACGCGGCGGGTCCGGTGACCTGGAGGGTCACGGACTGGCCGGGGCGGGCGGCGGCCTTCTTGCCGACGACGTAGGGCAGGCCGCGGGTGAGGATGTCGCGGGAGCACAGGGCGGCCGGGGCGTCGAGGTTGCCGGGGCGGCCGGTCGCGCGCCGGATGTCCTGTTCGTGGACGTAGCAGTCGAAGGCGCGGAAGGCCATGAACACGGCGTAGGTGACCATCTGCCCGTTGGGCGCCATGGTCGGCTCGTCGGGGTCGATGCCGGGCAGGGCGGCCAGGCGCTGGGTGAGGGCCTCGTCGAGTTCGGCGAGGACGGCCTCGGCGGGGACGGGGCGGCGCACGTCCACGCCGATCTCCATCACGCGGCCGAGGTCGTTGCGGACGTGCGACAGGTCGTCGGACAGCGGGTGGTCGGGGAGCGCGTCGCCGAGCAGCATGCGCTCGACGCTCGCCAGGTGGGACAGGACGTCCTTGACCGTCCATCCCGGGCAGTCGGTGGGGAGGGCGTGGTCGGCCGCGGTGAAGCCGCGGGCCAGCTCGATCGTGGACCGTACGGTCTGCTCCCACGCGGCGACGTTGGTGGCCATCACCTCGTTCATGGGGGCGAGGCTGTCACGGGTGGGTTGTTTTACGCAACCCTCAGGGGGTCAGCCACACGTACCCCGCGAACCGGCCGGTGCGGCGGGCGCGGCGGTAGGAGAACAGCTCCGGCGACTCGAGGGTGCAGCGCGCGTCGTGCCGGATGTCGGCGACGCCCGCGCCCTTGAGCTGGGCCTCGACCCCGGCGCGGACGTCGAGCGCCGGAGTGCCCCGCCGGGTGGTGGCGCGGGTCTCGGGGATCAGGGCGGCGACCTCGTCGCGCAGTTCGGCGGAGACCTCGTAGCACCGACCGCAGGCCGACGGCCCGATCAGCGCCGCCATCCGGGACGGCTCCGCGCCGCGTTCGGCCATCGCCGCGACCAGCGCGGGGACGACGCCCAGCGCGGTGCCCGCACGGCCGGAGTGGGCGGCCCCCACCAGCCCGGCCTCCGGATCGGCGACCAGGACCGGCGCGCAGTCGGCCACCAGCACGGCCAGGCCCAGTCCCGGCCGGTCGGTGAACACCGCGTCCAGCGGAGGCGGGTCGTCGCCGAACGGCTCGGTCACGTAGCGGACCTCGGCGCTGTGGACCTGCCGCATGTAGACCACGCGGTCCGGGTCCAGGCCCAGCTCGCGGGCGGTGGCCTCCCGGTTGGCGCGGACGGCGGCGGGATCGTCGCCGACGGCCCCGCCCAGGTTCCGGCCGTCGAACGGCGGCGCGCTCACTCCGCCCGACCGGTCCGTGATGGCGATCCGCACCCGCCCGCCCAGATCCATCCGCCGCACCCCTTCGTCCGTACCGGCCGACCGGACCCGAGGCTATCCCTCCGGCCGGGGGCCGTCAGGCGAGGGTGCGGCGGCCTTCGGAGTCGACCATCCGGAGCCGGACGACGGTGGGCAGGGAGTCGCGGTCCAGGGCCTCCCGCAGCCGCGCGACCGCCGAGTTGGCGACGAACCGGCGGAGCGCCCCCAGGTCCGCTCGCGCGCCGTACGCCACGTTGAGGACGAGGCGCGGATGCTCACGAGTGCCCAGCAGCCGGGCGCGGGTCCGCTCCACGCCGGGGAAGGAGTCGATCTCGTGCTCGATCGCGGAGGTCACGGCGTCCGAGGACACCCGGGTGTCGCCCTCGGCCCGGTTCCGTTCCAGCGACAGGTCGGCCAGCCGTTCCGAACGTCCCTGGGCCAGCAGCCAGGCCAGGCCGAGCAGCGCGAGCACCACCGCGCCCGCGGCGACGGCGGGCCACAGCCAGCCGTTGTCGCCGGGGAGGGCGCGCAGCCGGTCGGTGAGCAGCGGGTCGCGGGCGGGCCCGTCCCCGAACGCGCCCAGCGAGCGGGCCAGCGCCAGGCCCCCGCCCGCCAGCAGGAGCAGGCCGAGCAGCGTCAGGCCGAAACGGTTGATCCCGGCGGCGCGGCGGTTCATCGCTCAGTCCTCCGTCCGCCGGACGCGCACGGACACACTGCGGCGGGGCCTGGGGCCGAGGTCGTCCAGGCGGCGGGTGACCGCCACGCCGACCCGCTCGGCCAGGCCCTCGGGCTCGCGCAGCACCGTCCCCACGGTGACGCGGACGCGGTGCCGCCGGATCTTCACCCGGTCCACGGAGGTCACCATCTCCACGTCCCCGGCGGCCGTGGCCACGGCCCGGCGCAGGCCGCCCTTGGTCACCCCGACGACCATCTCCGGGTCGTCGCTGCGCAGGCGCACCAGCGAGGTGTGGCCCGGGTTCAGGCCGGCCAGCAGGCACGCCAGGCCGAGCAGGGACAGCACGGCCCCGGCGGCGATCGTGACCGCGTCGTTCCAGGACGTCCGGGACAGCCAGGACAGCGCCCGGTCGTGGTCGACCAGTTCGGTGGGCGACCCGGCCAGCGAGGAGATCGTCTCGACGGCCGTCAGCACCCCGGCGGCGGTCAGCAGGATCGCGGCCAGCAGGGCGGGCACCGTCCGGCGTGGCCGGAACACCCGGCGCGCCGCCCGGTAGGCCCGGCGGTCGACGTGGGCCTTGGCGGCGCGGGTCTTGGCGGGGCGCAGATGTCCCGCGTGCGTCGTCATCGGACTCTCGCCACCTTCCGCTCACGGGGCTCCGGGGGCTCCAGGGTGGTCACGTCGATGTCCACGTGGCTCACCGTGAGGCCGGTCAGGCTCTCCACCCGGTGCCGGATCCGGTCCCGGGCCTGCCGGGTCACCGTCAGCACGGACGCGGGGTACCGCACCGACAACTCGACGCGGGCGGTCACCGTGGTCCCGTCCAGGGTGGCCTGGGCGCGGGCCCGCCGGGACCGGCCCAGCCGCACGCCCAGCACGCTGCGCTGCACCCCGCCCGCCTCCTCGACCTCGGCGGCGGCGCGGGAGGCGATCCGGGCGACCACCCGGTCGGCGATCGTCGTCACGCCGTGGTCGGACCGCAGCCGGCCCGGGCTCATGACGACTGGCCCCGGCTGCGGGCGCGGGCCGTGCCGAACACCTCGGCCAGGTCCAGGTCCCCGGCCAGGGCGCGCCCGGCCAGGAAGCCGAGCAGCCCGAACACCAGCACGGCGACGAACGCGCCGAAGCCCCCGAAGGCGGCGGCGATGCCGAGCGCGGTGCCGTAGGCCAGCCCGGCGATCGGCCAGATCATGCTGCCATTCATCGTCCTCACCCCATCACTCCAGGTCGCGGGCGCGTCTGCGGCGCCGGCGCTCCAGCCATCTGTCCAGCGGCCCCAGCCCGGGCCGCCGCCGGACCACCACCGGCGCGTCCTGCGGGGCACGCCGGCGGCGCAGGCCCTCGGCGAACTCCGCCGGGTCCCCTCCGGCGTCCGGATGGTGCGCGCGCACCCAGGCGCGGAACGCGGCGCGCCGCCCGCGTCCCCCGGTCGCCGTCATCGCCCGGATCCGTCAGCCCGGGGCGTCGGCCAGGTCCGTGACGATGACGTGCACGTCCCGGCCGCCCGCCAGCGGGGCGACGGCCGCCCCCACCGTCTCGGCGGTCTCGGTGACCGGCCGGTCCGGCAACGCGACCACCCCGACCTGTACCTCGTCCTCGCGTACCGCCACACCGCGCAGCGGCAGCCCGGGACGGTAGGTCACCACGTGGCCCCAGGGACCGGCCGACAGTTCCGCCACCCCCGGGCAGGCCGCCGCGGTCTCGGCGATGCGCTCGGCGAACTCGGCGGTGGTCATCGGCGTGCCCTCGCCCCGCCCGGCGTCGGGTGCGAACCGCGGCCGGGAGGGCCGCGCCGGGGCGGTGGTCATTGGACCCTGGGCTCCTTGCGCTCGGCGCGCTGCTGCTGCTGCCGGTCGCCGTCGCCCTGCTCGCCCTCGTCCTCGTCGGGCAGGTGGATGTCGTCGACGGTCACGTTGACCTCGACGACCTCCAGGCCGCACATGTGCTCGACGGACCTGATCACGTTCTCCCGGACCGCTCCGGCCAGGTCGGGGATGGACACCCCGTAGTCGACGACCAGGTCGATGTCCACGGCGGCCTGCCGCTCGCCGACCTCGACGGCCACGCCCTGGGAGACGTTCTTGGTCATCCCCGGGAGCCGTTCCTTCACCGAGCCGAAGGCCCGGCCCATGCCCGCGCCCATGGCGTGCACGCCGCCGACCTCCCGGGCCGCCATTCCGGCGATCTTGGAGACCACGCCGTCCACGATGGTGGTGCGGCCGGTGGAGGTGACCAGTTCGCCGCGGTTCTCGCCCCGGGTGGCCAGGTCACGGCCCTGGCCCGGCCGGGAGGCGGCCTGCGGCCCGGTCGGCGCGGTGGCGGAGGCGCCCTGGTCCGTCCGGTCCCGGTTCTCGCCGGCCCGTTCCTTCGTCGCCATCTTCCCGCTGTCCTGACTCACGATGCCCCCCCCGCTGATGAGTCCCCTGACGAGCGGTTGATGCTCATTCCCCCGGCCCCTAACCAGCGGGCCGCCGTAAAAGTCGGGTAAATCGTCGCCCCGCCGGACGGGCCGGTGACGCGGCCTCCGCGTCAC
>DATADI010000544.1:0-11772 GCA_036258615.1 Thermomonospora sp.
GACCGGTGAGTACGTCAACATGTTCGACACCGGCATCCTGGACCCCGCCAAGGTCACCCGCTCGGCGCTGCAGAACGCCGCCTCCATCGCGGCCCTGTTCCTGACCACCGAAGCGGTCATCGCCGAAAAGCCCGAGAAGGACACCGCCGCCGACCCGTCCGGCGGCCTGGACCTGTGACCGGGCGCCGGTCCCGCGACGGTCACTCCAGGCGGCGCAGGATGGGGTCGACGAGGTCGTTCAGCTCCTTGACCATCACGGCGACGGCGTGCCGGGCGGCGCCCTCCACGTCGGCGTGCGGGCCCTCCGGGGCGGCCGGGAGGCGGTCCAGCGGGACCGGCGTGTCCACGAGCAGGACGCCGCGCAGGTGCGGGCTCTTGCTGACGTCCTCGGCGGAGGGGGCCAGGAACTGCCCGAACGTCTGGGGCCAGTCCCGCCAGCCCCGGTCGCGCCACCACTCGCGGGACACGGTCAGCTCGGCGGGCAGCGGCGACACCAGCGTCACGTGCGCGGTGAGGCTGCCGTCCCAGGTGTTCCGGGAGCAGGTGGCGTTCCACACCCGGCGGTGCCACCGCACGTACCCGGGTGTCAGGAACGGGTCGGTGGCCAGCCGCCAGGCCGCGCAGGCGAACGTCACCGGGGCGATGTCTCCCCAGCTGTCGGCGAACTCGGCCACGTTCCGGCGGACGTGCTCGCCGTAGCGGCTGACTCGCCCGGCGGCGCGTTCCCGGTCGTAGTCGTGGTCGATCCAGAAGGCGGTGTGCTCGCCCAAGTTCCCTCCCTCGCCCCGTGCCAGTGTCGGCGAGGCCGGGCGGTGCTCAGGCGGATTCCGTTCTGAGCGGAACGCCCCACCCGGGGACGGCGCTCATCAGGGCGCGGGTCTCGGGGTGCGCGGCGGCCTCCAGGGCGGCGGCGGGCGTCTCCTCCACGACACGGCCGTCGGCCAGGACGACGATCCGGTCGGCGACGCGGCGGGCGACCCGCAGGTCGTGGGTGACGAACACGACCGCGAGGCCGTCGGCGCGGCGCAGGTCGCCGAGCAGGGCCAGGACGCGTTCCTGGGCGAGCACGTCGAGCCCGGTGGTCGGCTCGTCGGCGAGCAGCAGCCGGGGCCGCGCCCCCAGCGCGCGGGCCAGCGCGACCCGCTGCCGTTCCCCGCCGGACAGGGTCGCCGGGTGCCGCGCCGCCATCGCCGGGTCGAGCCCGACCCGTTCCAGCAGCCCGGCCACCTCCTCCCGGCGACGCGCCTTGGGAAGGGCCTCGGCCACGACCCGTTCCACCGTGTAGCGGGGGTCGAACGAGGCCAGCGCGTCCTGGAACACCAGGCCGGTCTCCCGCCGCAGCGCCCTCCGGGACCGGCCGTCCAGCCGCCACACGTCCCGTCCCCCGGCGAGGACGACGCCTTCGTCGGGCCTGTCCAGCGCGGCGAGCGTCCCGACGAGCGTGGACTTGCCCGATCCGCTGCGCCCCACGACGGCCACCGCCTCGCCGGGACGGACCTGGAGGTCGATGCCGTCCACCGCGACCGTGGTGCGCCCTCGTCCGCGCAGCACGCGCCGCACGCCGCGCACCGCCCGCAGCGCCTCACCAGACGGCGGGGGCGTCTGTGTGACCGGTGCATCGAGGCGGGCGGCGGCCACGAGATCGCGGGTGAAGGGGGCCTTCGGGCCGGTCAGGACGTCGGCGGCGGGGCCGTGCTCGGCGAGGCGGCCTCCGGACAGCACGGCGATCTCGTCGGCCCAGCGTCCGGCGACGGCCAGGTCGTGGGTGATGAGCAGCACGGCGCGGCCCTCGTCCACCGCCTGGGCGCGGACGGCGTCGAGCACCGTGGCCTGGGTGACCGGGTCGAGGGCCGTGGTGACCTCGTCGGCGACGAGCAGGTCCGGGTTCAGGACCGTGGCCAGCGCGAGGGCCGCCCGCTGCACCTGGCCGCCCGACAGCTCGAACGGGTACGCCGCCCACACCGCGCCGGGGTCGAGGCCGCAGCGGCGCAGGGCCTCCTCCCCGAGCCGCCGGGGGTCGCCCACGTCATGTGCGGCGACGGTCTCGGTGAGGTGGCGGCCGATGGTGATCGTCGGGTTGAGGCTTCCGGTGGCGTCCTGGAAGGCGTAGCCGACCCGGCGGCCCCGCACGGCCCGCAGTTCCCGGGGGCCCAGCGCCAGGACGTCGGTGCCGCCGAGCAGGATCTGCCCGCCGACGCGGACGCCGTCGCCGTGGAGCCGGACGATGGACCGCGCGGTCAGGCTCTTGCCGCCGCCGCTGGGCCCGACCAGCGCGACGACGCGTCCCGCGCCGACCTCCAGGGACAGGCCGTCCACGACGCGGCGGCCGGGGACGTCCACGGTCAGGTCCCGCAGGGCGAGGACGCTCACCAGGCCCTCCCCTCGCCCCGGGCCACGGCGGTGGCCAGCACGTTCACCGCGATGATGGTGACCACGACGGCGGCGGCCGGGAACGCGACGGTGTACCACTCGCCGGTGAGCAGGTGCGACTGCGCCTCGGTGAGGAGGTTGCCCCAGCTCGGCCGGTTCGGGGGGACGCCGATGCCCAGGAAGCTCAGCGTCGACTCGGTGAGGATCGCGTGCCCCACCTCGAACGCCGCGATCGACGCGATCGGCGGGAACGCCCCCGGCAGCAGGTGCCGCCACAGCACCTGGCGGCGCGAGAGCCCCAGCGCGTACGCCGCGCGGACGTAGAGCCGTTCACGCTGGCTGCGCAGCTCCGCGCGGGCCACGAGCGCCACCGGCATCCAGCTCGTCGCCGCGACCGCCACGATCACCGTGCCCGGCGACGGCCCGATCACCGCCGCCAGCGCCAGCACCACCACCAGCATCGGCAGCGACAGCAGCACGTCGGCCGTCCGCGCCACCGCCTCGTCCAGCCACCGGGGCCCGGCGGCGGCCAGCGCCCCCAGCAGCGTCCCGGCCACCACGGTGATCGCGGCGGCGGCCAGCCCCACCAGCAGCGACGTGCGCGCCCCGTACAGCATCCGGGCCAGCAGGTCCCGCCCGACCGTGTCGGTGCCCAGCGGGTGGCCGGGCGACCCGGGCGGCAGCGACGTCGCCGCCGTGTCGGTGGCGGTCGGGTCGTAGGAGGTCAGCCAGGGCGCCGCGACCGCCAGGACGCCGAGGGTCACCAGCAGCAGCGCGGCGGCCCACACCCCGATCCCCCGGCTCCGCACCGGGACGGCCAGCAGCCCGGGAGCCTCAACGGCCATCCATGCCTCCCGACAGGCGCACGCGGGGGTCCAGCCAGGCGACGGCGAGGTCGCCGACGAGGTTGGCGGCCACCACGATCAGCCCGGTGATCAGGACGATGGCCGTCAGCAGGGCGTAGTCGTGGCCCCGGGCGGCGAGGATGGCCTCCCGGCCCACCCCGGGCCAGGAGAAGATGACCTCCGTGGCGTACGCGCCAGAGATGAGGCCGCCGACGCCGACGCCGAGCCGGGCGGTGAACGGGACCATGCCCGGCCGCAGCAGGTGCCGGGCGGTCACCGTGCGGCGGGCCAGCCCCCGGACCCGGGCGTTCTCCACGTGCGGGGCGTCCCGCAGCCGTCCCACGCCGGACTGCACCAGCCGCACGTAGGTGCCGAAGTGGTGACCGAACGCCAGCGCGAGCGCGGGCAGCACCAGGTACGACACGTCGAACGGCTCCCCGGGACGGCCCACGCCTCCCGAGGGCAGCACCTGAAGCCAGGCCGCGAACACGTACAGCAGCAGGAGCGAGGTCACGAAGCCGGGCATCCCGCCGAGCACGAACACCGCCGACTCCACGCCCCGGCGCAGCCAGCCCCGCCGGGTGAGGGCCGCGACCAGGCCGACCGCCACGGCCCCCGCCATGCTCAGCACCGTGGCGGCCACGGTGAGCAGCACGGTCCACGGCACCGTCTCGGCGAGGATGTCGCGCACCGGCCGCCCGCTGCCGTACGAGACGCCCAGGTCGCCGGTCACCGCGTCGCCCAGCCACCGCGCGTACCGCACCGGCAGCGGGTCGTCCACGCCCATCCGCCGCTCCAGTTCGGCGACGGCGGCCGGGGTGGGCGGCCGTCCCCCGTTGCGGGCCTCCAGGATCTGGGCGGCGGGGCTGCCGGGCGCCACGTCCAGCAGCACGAAGCACAACGCCGACAGGGCGGCGACGACCGCCAGGGCCGTCACCGCCCGCCGGACCAGGAACCGCCTCAGGACGACCAGGCCCACTTCTCGGCGTTCCAGAAGAACCCGTAGCCGTGGTGCCCCAGCGTGCGCTGCTTCGGGCCGGTCAGTTTCGCCGGAACGGCGTTGAGCGTCTTCAGGTAGGTGATCCACACGAACGGCGGGTCCTCGATGAGCGCCTTCTGGAAGTCCTCGTAGGCCTTCTTGCGCTCGACGGGGTCCAGGGTGCCGCGACCGCGTTCCAGGGCCGCGTCGGCGTCGGCGTTGGCGTAGGTGCCGTAGTTGGAGCCGCCCTTGTCGAGCGCCTCGGAGGAGTGGAACGGCCCGTACACCGAGGAGTCCGGGTCGTAGGGCGTGCCCCAGCCGACCACGAACGCCTGCAGGTCGCCCCAGTGGCCGCGGACCCACTCACGGGGCTGCGGCCTGGGCACCACGTTGAAGCCCTGCTGCCTGAGCTGCGTGGCCGCCACGTTGAGGATCGCGACGCGCAGCGAGTCCTCGGCGAACGTGCTCAGCTCGAACGTGATCGGCTTGCCGTCCTTGGTCCATGGAGCGTTCCCGCTGCGCGTGTACCCGGCGGATCGCATCAGCTCGTCCACCTTGCGCGGGTCGAACCGGAACGGCGCGCCGATCCGGAACGGGCTCTCGTCCAGCGGCCCGGTCGCCGGCTTCCCGTACCCGAGGACGACGCTCCTGACGATCGCGTCGCGGTCCACCGCGTAGTTGAGCGCCTGCCGCACCCGCTTGTCGGCGAAGACCGGCTGCTTCATGTTGAGCATCAGGGCCCGGTAGTCGGCGGTCGGGTAGACCTCCAGCCTCAGGTCCTTGTCGCCGGAGACCTTGGCGGCCTGCTGCGGCTGGACGTGCGCGCCGTCCACCTCGCCGTTGCGGAGCTGCACCAGCCGCGCGGTGTCGTCCGGCACGTACTTGATGACGATCTTCCTGAGCTTCGGCGCGCCCTCGTAGTAGCCCGCGAACGACTCCAGCTCGGCGTACTGGCCGGGCTTGAAGGTCGTCAGCCGGAACGGGCCCGCGCCGACCGGCCGCTGCCCGAAGCCCGCGTCGGTGATCTTCTTGCCGCGCAGCACGTGCTCCGGCAGCACCCCCACCGCCAGCGCGTCCAGCAGCGGCGCGAACGGCGTGTCCAGGGTGATCCGGACCGTGGTGTCGTCGGGCGTCTCCACCGCCCGCACCGCCCGGAAGTTCCGCGACAGCGGTGCGTCGGCCCCCGCACGACGTACCGCGTCGAGGGTGAACCGGACGTCCCGGGAGGTCAGCGGCTTGCCGTCATGCCAGGTCAGGCCCTTGCGCAGCTGGAAGGTGTACTCGCGGCCGTCGCGCGAGACCGCCCAGGAGGCGGCCAGGCCGGGCACCACCCGGTTGGCGGCGTCGTGCCGCGTGAGCCCGCGGAAGACCAGTTCGGTCACCGGGTCGGTGTGCTCGTCCTGGAGCGCCGGGTTGAGCGTCTCCGGCTCGTCGCCGATCGCGTACGTGAACGTGCCCCGGTCCGCGCCGCCGTCCCCGCCACCGCCGCCGCAGCCCGTGGCGGCCAGTCCGGTCAGGGCGGCCAGCGCGCCGAAGAGAACGAGTGGCTTCCGCATACGACTCCTTGTTGCAACTCACTTGCAGCAAGGAACGATAGCCGATCATGACCGGAACGTCCGAATCGGCCCCGCGCCGGGACCTAGGCGGCGATCTCCCAGGTCGTCCCCCGGCGGACCAGCAGGTCGCGGGTGAGCAGCAGCGGGTGGCGCTGCGGGCCCTTGGGCGGCGCGTCCTCGTCCTCGGACGGCCGGTACCGGTCGTCGGCCCAGATCTGGTCCACCACCCAGCGGAGCTTGTCGATCCCGTCGGGGTGCCCGGTGCCGGTGGCCACGAACAGGTCCCGCGCCGGGATCGCCACCACCAGGTCGCCCTCGACGTCCTGCGCCAGCTTCTCCACGAACCCGTCGTCCAGGACCAGCCCCGCCTCCAGGTCGCCGCCCGCGGTCACCGACACGGCCCGCACGTCCGGATACCAGTGGAACGCCAGGTCCGGCCGCCGCACCCGCAGGTTGGTCACCGCCCGCGCGCGCAGCTCCGCCGGAGCGACCTCCAGCTCGGCGCAGTGCCGCGCCGCCACGTGCTCGAACCGGCGGGGCTCGCCCGGCGCGTCCTCGCGGACCGCCCGCTCGATCGCGTACCCCACCAGCAGGTCGCCCACGAACGGCTCCAGGACGGGGACCTCGCTGTCCGGCAGGGGGAACTCCAACTGCATCTCCACCGGCACCCGCGCCCGCATCACCGGGACCACCAGGGCGAGCGCGCCCTCCCGGGGTGGGGTGACGACGCTGCGCCGGGACTGCCTCATGCTCGACCCTCCTGCTGCTTCTCGGCCTGAAACGGATCACCCTACCGGGATCGGGCGTCGTCCTCGGGGAGGCCGGATCACCCCGGCGTTCCGGGCCCGCCCGGCGGGACGACCGGCAGCCCCGCCGGGACCCCCTCCTCGATCAGCCGCCACACGGCATCGGTGTCGAGGTGCTCCGCCACCAGATCGCCGAGCGCGTCCAGCCGCGCCTCCCGCAGCGCGGCGAACGAGACGTCCGGCGCGGGGACGAAGTCACGCCCGGCGGCCTCGGCGATCTCCTTCAGGAAGGCCCGGCGGAAGTCGTCGTTCTCCAGGGCCCCGTGCCAGGTCGTCCCCCACACCGCCCCCGACCGGCACCCGTCGAGGAACGGCTCGGCGTCCCCGGTGACCGTCGCGACACCATGGTGGATCTCGTACGCGCGCACCTCGTGCCCGTACGCCTCACCTGTGGGGCGCTTGAGCGTCTTGTCCTCGGCGAATCGGATCCGTACGGGGAGCAGCCCCAGGCCCTCGGTCCTTCCCGTTCTGGACTCCACGTCGTCGTCGATCTCGTCGGCGAGCATCTGGTAGCCGCCGCACACGCCGAGCACCGGCCGTCCCTCCCGGGCCCGCCGGGTGATCGCCTCGGCCAGCCCCCGCTCGCGCAGCCAGGCCAGGTCGGACACCGTCGCGCGGGACCCCGGCAGCACCACCAGGTCCGCGTCGGCCAGCTCGCGGGGCGCGGTGACGTACCGGACGGACACGCCGGGCTCGCAGGTGAGCGCGTCGATGTCGGTGAAGTTGGAGATCCTCGGCAGCCGGACGACGGCGACCCTGAGTGTCTCCGCGCCGTGCGGGGCCTGGGCCTCCGGCGGCGGGGCGTCCAGCCCGAGGCTGTCCTCCACGTCCAGGCGCAGCCCGTCCAGCCAGGGCAGCACCCCGTAGGTGGGGCGGCCGGTCAGCCCCTGGAGCTGCCGCAGCCCCGGGGCCAGCAGCTCGGCCGCGCCCCGGAACTTGTTAATCACGAACCCGGCGATCAGCGCCTGGTCGGCGGGCTCCAGCAGCCCCACCGTCCCGTACAGCGCGGCGAACACCCCGCCCCGGTCGATGTCGCCCACCACCAGCACCGGCAGCCCGGCGGCCCGCGCCAGGCCCATGTTGGCGATGTCCCCGGACCGCAGGTTGATCTCCGCCGGGCTGCCCGCGCCCTCGCAGACCACCACGTCGTACTCGGTACGGAGCCGGTCGAGGCTCTCCAGCGCGACCTCGCGGAGCCGGTCCTTGTGGTCGCGGTATTCGAGGGCGTCCACGTCGGCGACCGGCCGCCCGAGCACCACCACCTGGCTGCGCCGGTCGCTGCCGGGCTTGAGGAGGATGGGGTTCATGTCGGCCGTGGGCTCGATCCGCGCGGCCTGCGCCTGCATCACCTGCGCCCGGCCGATCTCCGCCCCGTCGAGGGTGACCATCGAGTTCAGCGACATGTTCTGCGCCTTGAACGGGGCCACCTTCACCCCCTGGCGCGCCAGCCACCGGCACAGCCCCGCCGTCACCACGCTCTTGCCCGCGTCCGAGGTCGTCCCCGCGACCAGCAGCGCCCCGCTCACTGGGCCACCCCCCGCGCTCGCGCGGCGGCTCCGGCTCTTGCGGCTGCGGCGGCGACCCTTCCGGCTACGGCGGCCGGTGCGGCGGGTGCGGCCGCGGCAGCTGCGGCGGCTGCGGCGGCTGCGGCTGCGCAGGTCAGGGCGGCGGTCACGGACACGGCGGCCGACAGCCGCACCGCGCGCCTGATGTCGCGGACCTCCGGCGGCGGGCCGTCCCCCAGTTCAGGTCTTCTCTCGGTACGCCCGCCGTAGACGTTGGTCCCGCCGAGCCTCACACCGAGCGCCCCGGCGAACGCGGCCTCACAACGCCCGGCATTGGGGCTCGGATGCGCCGCGCCGTCTCGTTTCATCATCGCGAACGCCCTTTCCGGCCGGCCCTTTATGAGGGGTGCGCAGGCCACCGTCAGCAGCGCGGTCATCCGTGCGGGGACCCAGTTGGCCACGTCGTCCAAACGTGCCGCCGCCCACCCGAACCGCTCGTACCGCTCGCTCCGGTAGCCGACCATCGCGTCGAGCGTGTTGACGGCCCGGTACGCCAACAGCCCGGGAACGCCCGCCACCGCTCCCCACACCAGGGGGGCGACGACGGCGTCGGAGGTGTTCTCCGCGACCGACTCCACAGTGGCGCGCGCCAGGTCCTTGGGGCCCATGGCGGCGGGGTCCCGTGCGCACAGGTGCGACAGCCTCTTCCGCGCCGCCTCGACGTCGCCTGCCTCCAGCGTTCGCGCCATGTGGCATCCCTCCCTGCCGAGCGAGGTCCCCCCGAGCACCGCCCACGTCGCCACCGCCGTCGTCAGCGCCTTCGCGTACGGCCTTCGCGCCAGGTGCTCAGCAGCGAACCCGAGAGCCGCCGTACCGGTGACAAGGGCTCCGACGTATAGGACCCCGCGCTTCCTGTCATCGGCATACACCCGCCGCTCCAGCCACCCCGCCACCGTCCCGAACGCGGCGACGGGGTGCCCACGTTCGGGGTCACCGAGGACGGCGTCCAGAGCGACGCCGAGCAGGATTCCCACCGCCCTGGGGTTTGGGCTCGGGCTAGCCAAGGTGAGCGTCCAGCACGTCCCAGTGCCGCTCCACCCAGCCCTGGCCCCGGCGGATCCGCAGCCCGATGCCGTCACGCCACATCCGCTCCCAGCCACCGTCCGGATGCTCGACCCGCCCCCGCATCACGCCGTACGACCGCCCGAACCGCACCACGCCACCGGCAACCCGCGCACAGCGAGGTTGAGCATCCCCACCGCGTCCCGTCGCCCTACGACACCCTGCGTGACGTCCTCATCCGCGAGAACGACCTCGCGCCCCACCTCCACAGCCACGATCAACAAAGATAGGCCCCACCCGGCCCTCGACCGCTCCAGATCTCCATGGCCTCCGGCCTCCGGTCCCCCTACACTGTGGGGCGGCATCCGACCCCACACCGGATCCCCGCAGGCCGGGCCACCGCCGCCCCCGGCCGACGCAGTACGCGAGCGCCCGTAGCTCAGCTGGATAGAGCATCGGACTTCTAATCCGACGGTCGCAGGTTCGAATCCTGCCGGGCGCGCCCACCTCGACCAGGGATCATGCCTCTGACCTGCCGATTCTGTGTTTTCCAGGTCTGGAGCCGGGTGCAGCCGTAGGCCACCCGAAGCAGGCCCCGTAGCAGCATTCCCGGAATATACACGGAATGATCTTGATGCCGTTCTCGCAGGTGAGAGCCCGGAAACAGCGAGGCCCCGGAGGGATTCCGGGGCCTTGTGCGGGCGGCTGATGATCATGCCGCCAACGCGTGCTCGACGCGCTCATTGGCGATCTCTCGTCGCCCGTCGATGCACTTGGCGTAGACCGGCAGCATGACCTCCACGCTGTGTCCCGCCTTCTCGGCAGCCTCCGGTGCATGAACACCCGCGTTGAGCCAGAGGGACACGGCCGCGTGGCGGAGGTCGTACGGACGGGCCGCCAACGGCGACTCCACCTGATCAGGCGTCAGCGCCAGTATCCGAGCCTGCTTCCAGATCTTGGAGTAGGCCGAACCGGAGAAGTCCCCTCCGCTTGCGGTGAAGAACAGCCGACCGTCCTCCGCCGTCCCGAATCGGTCGATGTGCTCACGTGGCCACCAGTTCCGGCGGGGCGGGACGGGACGCTCTATGTCGTCCTCACGGTGCTTGAGACCCCGATCAACATGGGTCTTTCCCACCAGGCAATGCCCTGCATCGCCGCCGAAGGTGTTCACGAAGACGGCAGGCGTCCCTGAGCACCGGTAGTTGATCGCCGATCGGCGACCTTGGCCTCACGCCACTTGGTGATCCAGCCGATCAAGACGTCCGGTCCGGGATCCTCCACGAAGACCCCGATCTCGTACGCCCGGCGCCGGCACGACAGCACGAACACCACCCACTCCGGCGCGGGCAACCGAGTCCGACGACCGGCGAGGGTCTCGCTGATCCCAGTGATGGACAACATCGGAAGCGTCCGATCCTGGACGAACTCCGGATACAACTCCTCCAGCCGCCCCGACACCTTCACCAACGACCGGTACGACGGAGCCCCACACAGCCGATAGAGGTCACCCAGCGCCGCGACGAAGTTCGCGACGGCCGGGTCCTGCTCACCGCTGTCTCCCACTCAGCCAACGCCCCCATGGAGACAGCGCATCAGGTCACCCACGGCGCACTTCCTCAGCGCATGGATCGGCGTAGCGGTCCAGCCACCGCATCGCCTCAGACAGCTCCGCCACCGATGACCGCACCACCACCGGAGCACCAGGCCGAGCCGCGATCCACTGCCCCGTGACCGCGCGAATGCGCCACTCCGGGAACTGAGCCCGCAACACGACCTGATGCAGGAACGTCACCCACCTACTCACCAGACCCGCCTCCAGGCCCGCCCGGGATGCTCACCTTCTCGCCGCAGTCACGTACCAAGGCGATCAGCGCGACCGCAGCCCCCTCGACATCGCCGGTCGAGTGCCGCCCGAACGACGGACGGAACACGAACTCCGCCCCGCCCTCGTCCACCCGGACGTCCACCACGACACCCGAGCCGCCGGTCACCTCGACACGCGGTATCGCGTCTCGGAACTGCGGCATCACCGAAGGCCACGCCACACGAACGATCTCCCGATACAGCGCCGACAGCACCCGAACCGCGTGCGCTTCGGCCTCCCACGCGTCACCCATCACAACCCACCCGCCTGGACGCGGGACCGGTGCGCGGGGACGATGACCGCTCCCCTCGACGACCACCCCACACCACATCACCGGTCCCGCAGTTCACGACGCAGCCCGCGTCTCCTCGAAGGGGCTGCACACCAGACACGGCACCCGTGACGGCGACGGCCCCACCACCGGCAGGCCCCGGCCGACCAGCACCGCCCGCCGAGGGTGACGCCACTTCGAACCGCGACCCCCACACGACTGACACCGTGATCCCGCGTTCACCCGAACCTGTGTCATGGCTCCAAGGTCCGCCAACCGACCCCCGTGGGCCCATCACCGGGCGCTATACCGCCACGCGATATACGCTCGACCAGGTACGGCAACCCACCACCAGGGCAGTCATCAGGGAGACGTCATGCCCGGACGCGCGACGGACCCTCTGAAGATCCCTGACACGCTGTGGCAACGTCCCGAGACCATCGAAGCCCTCCGCCAGCGCGACATGGGCCACCTGTTCCGCCTTCTGCGCCAGTACGCCGGAGCCAGCCAAACC
>DATADI010000545.1:0-7188 GCA_036258615.1 Thermomonospora sp.
ACCAGCGCGCTGAAGCGGGCGCGGGGCGCGTTGGTCACCGCGTTCTCGGTCGTGCCGAGAACGTCCGCCACCTCGGCCGCCCGGAACCCCAGCACGTCCCGCAGCACCAGGACGGCACGCTGCCGCGGCGGCAGCTGCTGCAGCGCCGCCAGGAACGCCAGCGACACCGACTCCCTGGCCTCATAACGCGCCTCCGGCCCGGGCAGCCCGTCGGCGATCGCGTCGAGCAGGACGTCGGGGTAGGGCTCCAGCCAGCTCGGCTCGGCGCGGCGGTGCGAGGGCTCGGGCAACGGAACCTCCGGCCGGTAGGTCACAGACTCGCTCGGACGACGCGCCCCGGCCCGCAACGCGTTCAGACACCGGTTCGTCGCGATCCGGTACAGCCACGTCCGCACCGACGCGCGTTCCTCGAACCCACCGATCCCGCGCCAGGCCGCCAGCAGCGTCTCCTGCACCAGATCCTCGGCGTCCTGCACCGACCCGAGGATCCGGTAACAATGCACCTGCAGCTCACGCCGGTACGGCTCCACCAGCTCGCGGAACGCCTCACCATCCCCACCGCGCGCCGACGCCAGCAGCCCCTCGGCCGAGCGCCCGGCACCGGCCTCGATCTCCCTGTCCGGCGGGACACCTCGCATGACGCCTCCTTCCCTCCGTGTGGTCCACGTCGTAGGGATGGACACCAGCGACACCGGAAAGTGGGCGCACCCCCAGCACGAACCGGTCACGCAACCCGGGCGTGAACACGGAAGGGATCACCACGGTACGACCCGTGCGCAGGCAGCATGACGTCTCCGCCGGTCGGCCACCGGCGGGACAGGAGCCACCAGCCTTGTTGGTGTGACCAATGAACACTGATACTGTTGGCATCACCAACGTTGGATGCGCCAACATATGCAGGGAGCCCGCCATGCAGCACGACGCTCACCCCGGCCACCGGCGGGACGCGGCGGCCGACCACGCCGAGGTCGACCGGCTCACCACACGCCTCGGGCTCTGGCTCGACGACAAACGCCTCGACGAGATCTCCACCGTCTTCGCCGAGGACGCGTCCGTGCAGACCGCCGGCGGCACCGCGCAGGGCCGCGACGCCATCGCCGCCCAGGCCGCCCGCACCCACGGCGGCGGACTGACACAGCACTTCATCACCGACCGCCTCATCGACGTCGACGGCGACCACGCGACGGTCTCCGCCAACATGCTGGTGGTGTTCGACCGCCCCGAAGGACGACGCCTCGTCGGCGAGCGCTACCGGCTCGACACCGTCCGCACACCCCACGGATGGCGTGTCCGCCACGTCCAGGCCCGGGTGCTGTGGGCCGACCCCGCCCCCGACGCCCCGGCGGGCACCGCGAGCTGAACGCCCACCGCAGGAGACCCGCACCGACCGGCCGCTACACGGCCGACAGCCGCGCGCGGACCTCCACAAGCCGCTCCAGCTGGTCGAGCTGGGCCTCCAGGGTCGGGGCCGCGATCCGGCACACCACATGCTCGGCGCCACCCTCCACGTAACGGGACAGCGCCGCGGCCACCTGCTCGGCAGGGCCCATGACCAACGCCTGCACCGTCCGCACCGTCCCCGACGGCAGGCCGTACACGGCCCGGCAGTAGGCGTCCAGCTCCCGCTCGCCCCACTCCGCGTCCCCGGTGACCAGGACGGTGACGAACAACGCCGGGGTGACGGCGTCCCCGGGACGCCCCGCCGACCGCACCGCGTGCCGCACCGCAGCAAGGCCCGCACGGTAGTCGGCGGGGTCGGGCGGATACGGCAGCCACCCGTCGTACAGCCGCCCGGTGCGCTCCAGCGCCGACGGGCTCGCCCCGCCCAGCCAGATCGGCGGCCCGCCGGGACGCCAGGACGCCGTCGACTCGGGCAGGTCGCCGAACCGCAACAGGACGCCGTGGAAGGAGCGTTCACCCGCCCACAGCGCCCGCCACAGCGCAACGGTGTCGTCCAGCCGCGCGAAACGTCGCCGCCACGGCACCCCCGACAGCGCGTACTCCGCCTCCGAGCGGCCGGGAAAACCCGCGCCCACGGTGACGACCAGCCGCCCCGCCGACAGGTGGTCGATCGAGGCCAGCTCCTGCGCGGCGGTGACCGGGCGGCGGAAGGCGGGCAGCAACGCCGCCGTGCCCAGCGTGACGCGCCGGGTCGCCGGCGCGAGCGCGGCGAGCATCGCCAGCGGCTCGACACGCGCGCCCAGCAAGGTGTCGTTGGCCCAGACCGAGTCGAAACCGAGCCGCTCGGCGTGGACGCCGAAGTCGACCAGGCGCCGCGCGTCGTCCCACTGGCTCCGGTTCGTCGGGAGCACAACCCCCAGTCGTGTGGTCATGACGGGCATCATGGTCACGCCCCGGGGAACGTCGACAATTCCCTCCACGGAATAGGCCAGCCTGGAGGCCGGAGACGACGGCGTCGTGGAGGAGCCGGCCGATCTGGCGGCCACCGATCCCACCCTCGTCGCACCGTACGCGCTGCGGCTCGTGGACGCCGGTGTCACCTGGTGCGCGGACGTGCTCTACCGCGCCGGAGACGAGCGCTTCCAGCGGGGCCGGTGAGCCGGATCGCCGCCGGTGCGGCCCAGGCGGGCGCGTTCCTGGCCGGTGTGCTCGCGCAGACGCGGGGTGCGCAGGCCGGGGTCGGTGTGCAATGCTGGGGCGTCCCCAGTAAGTGGATAGTTACTCGGTTCCCCGCCGGCGACCCGTCCGCCGTGCGACGGGGTCGCCAGGAGGACCGCCATGCGAGACGACGACCGTCCGCCGCAGGAGCCGGACGGCGGCCTGCACGGCGGCCTGCACGGCGGCCTGCGGCGCCGGCGCTTCATCGGCTACCTGGTCGCGGCGCCGACGCTGGCGGTGGCCGTGCAGTGGGGCAGGGACCCGGCCGGCGCGCAGGCGCCGTCCCCGCCCCAGATGGAGGAGATCTTCGACGTCGGTGACCTGGTGGAGCTGGCGTCGGCGCCGACGTCCGGGATGGTCGCCGTCCAGGTCCACCGGGACGGGACGGCGTCGTTCGCGCTGCCGCGGGCCGAGGTCGGGCAGGGCATCACCACCACCGTCGCCATGCTGATCGCCGAGGAACTGGACCTGCCGCTGGACAGGGTCACCGTCACCCTGTCCGACGCGCGCCCCGAACTGCTGTTCAACCAGTTCACCGGCGGCTCCACGTCCGTGCGCTCCCTCTACACGCCGGTGCGGACGGCCGCGGCGATCGCGCGGCGGCGGCTGGCCGACACCGCCGCCCGCATCTGGAACGTGGACGCCTCGCAGGTCACCACCCGCGCCGGGGTCGTGCACCACGGCGGCAGGCGGGCGACCTACGGGTCGCTGGCCGAGGCCGCCGCGGCCACCCGCACCACCCGGGTCTCGGCGACGCTGAAGAAACCGTCGCAGTTCACCGTCGTCGGCCGGCCCGCCAACCGCGTGGACGCCCTGGCCGCCGTGACCGGACGCAAGAGGTTCGCCATGGACCTGGACGTCCCCGGCGCCCTGCCCACGATGGTGCGGCGCCCGCCCACCATCGACGGCACGGTGGAGTCCGTCCGCAACGCCGCCGCCGTGAAGGCCATGCCCGGCATCACCGACGTCGCGGTGATCAGGCACGGGGTGGCCGTGCGCGGCCGGACGTTCGGCCAGTGCATCGACGCGCTGCGCGCCCTGGAGGTCACCTGGCGTCCCGGGCCGGTCGCCGCCGAGTCCGACGACACCGTGCTGGCCAGGCTGCGCAGGGCGACCCCGCCGATGAGCCCCCCGCCGCTGCTCAGCAGGACCGTCGACGCCGAGTTCACCTTCATGTTCGCCAGCAACTCCCCCCTGGAACCCGACGTCGCCATCGCCGACGTCCGGGCCGGCCGCGCCGAGATCTGGTCCAGCCTGAAGGTCCCCGGGGACGCCCAGAACGAGATCGCCAAGCGGCTGGGCCTGCCGGTGACCGCCGTGACGGTGCACGTCGTCGAAGGCGGCGGCTCGTTCGGGCGGCGGCTGCACCCCGACGCGGCCGTGGAGGCCGCCGAGATCTCCAGGAAGATGGGCAAACCGGTCAAGCTGTCGTGGTCACGGACCGACAGCGTCCGCCAGGGCCGCACCCACCCGATGTGCGTGTCCCGCGTCCGCGCCGCCTACCGCGGCGGCGACGTCCTCAGCTACGAGCAGCGGCACGTCAGCGCCGAGACCAACTTCAGCCACGGGTTCGGCGACATGGTCACCGCCAACGCCGCCGACATCCCCGTCGCCGTCAACCAGACCATCGCCCAGGTCTTCTTCCACCTGAGCCAGTCGTCCCCCTACAACTTCGGCACGACCACGCAGACGCTCACCGAGGTCCCGCTGAAGTTCAAGACCGGCAGCATGCGCAACGTCTACTCACCGAACGTCGCCTGCGCCAGGGAACTCGTCGTGGACCGGCTCGCCGCCGCCCTGCGCAAGGACCCGGTGGAGTTCCGCCGCCGGTTCCTCAAGAACGAACGGCTGCGCGCCGTCCTGGACAAGGCCGCCACCGAGGGCGACTGGGGACGGACCCTGCCCGAAGGCGTCGCCCAGGGCATCGGCCTGCACGCCGAGTACCGGGCCGCCTGCGCGGTCCTCGTCGAACTCGACTGCCGCCCCGAGACCGTCAACCGCCCCATCCGCCGCGGCGTCACCGGCCCCCGCGTCACCCGCGCGCTCGTCGTGGTCGACGCGGGCCTGCCCATCAACCCGCGCGGCCTGGAGGCCCAGATGATCGGCGGCCTGAACGACGGCATCGCGATGGCCCTCACCGCCGGCCTGCACATCAGCGACGGCATCCCGCTCGAAGGCAGCTGGGACAACTACTTCTACACACGCCAGTGGAACACCCCCCTGCAGACCCGCGTCATCGTCATGCCGCCCACCACCGACGACCCCGGCGGCGCCGGGGAACTGGCCGTGGCCCCCTCCCTGGCCGCCGTGGCCTGCGCCTACGCCCGCGCCACCGGGACCCTGCCGACCCGCTTCCCCATCAACCACGACACCCTGGGCTTCGAGCCCTTCCCGCTGCAGCCGTCCACCCCGCAGTCCCCCACCGACGGCCTGGACCGCGCCTTCTGAAGGAGCGCCGACATGCCCACCCACACCTTCAAACTCAACGGCGAGCAGGTCACCGTGGAGGTCGAGGACGACGTCCGCCTCCTGTGGGTGCTGCGCGACCTGCTCGGGGTCACCGGCCCCAAGTACGGCTGCGGCATCGGCGTCTGCCAGGCCTGCACCTCCCACGTCAACGGCAAGGCCGTCAACATCTGCTGCGTGCCGGTCTCCCGGCTCGGGCCCGACGACGAGGTCGTCACCATCGAGGGCCTGCCCGCCACCGTCGGCCGCGACCTGCACCCCATGCAGGAGGCCTGGCTGGAACACGACGTCGCCCAGTGCGGCTACTGCCAGCCCGGCCAGATCATGTCCGCCGTGGCCAAGGTCCGCCAGGCCCGCTCCCAGGGCCGCGACATCACCGACGCCGACCTGGACGAACTCCGCAACATCTGCCGCTGCGGCACCTACGCCCGGATCCGCGAGGCCATCAAGGCCGCCGCCAGGAACATGTGACCCCCGGCCCCGCCGCACACGAGACCCGGCGGCGGGGCCCGGCACGTCGGTGCGCCGCACGGCCCCGGGAGGGTTACGCCAGCCCCTCCTTGAACCCCTGCCGCCAGGACGGGTAGCGCAGCTCCCAGCCGAGTTCCCGCTTGGCCTTGGCGTTGGAGAAGCCACGCCCCTCCGTCATGATCGTCACCACCTTCTCCCCGGCCAGCAGCCGGGCCAGCCAGACCGGGACCCGCATCGGCGGCTTGGCCCCCACGCACGCCGCCAGGTACGGCAGCCACTCGCCCACCGGCGCCGGCTCGTCGTCGACGATGTTGAACACCCCCCGCGCCCTGCGCTCCACCGCCAGCACCGTGGCGCCGGCGGCGTCATCCAGATGCACCCACGAACTGTGCCCGGCGCCGCCGCCGACGACCGGGTACCGCCGCCTGCGCACCAGCTCCACCTGATCGTCGGTGGCGCCCGGCCCGTAGAACGAGCCGTAACGCAACACCGCGCCACCGAACTCCCCGACCACCCTCTCCAGATGACGGATCGCCGCCGCCCCCGCACCCGTGCTCGTCGGGTCCAGCGGGTCCTCCTCGGTCTTCACCCACCCGCCCTCACGCAGGCCGTTCCACGAGCCGTAGCTCTGCGCCACGACGTGGGACACCCCGTTCGCCCGGGCGGCGGCCAGCAGATGATCCGTCCCCTCCGAACGCAGCCGGTTGGTCGTCGCGAACCAGCGGTCGAAGTTCCTGAAATCGGGCTTGCCGGAGATCGCGGTCATCTGGTGCACGATCACCTCCGGCCGGGCCTTCGCCACCGCCTCGGCGACCGAGTCGGCGTCCAGCCCGTCCATCACGACCGCCTCGGCGCCCATCTGCCGCAGCACGCCCAGCTTGGACTCGCTCGTGGTCGTTGCCACCACGTCATGCCCCCGGGCCACCAGCTGCGGCACCAGCCGCCGCCCCAGCGCACCGGCCCCACCCGCCACGAACACCCTCATGACCGTCTCCCTCCGGTTATCGGTATCTGCTCCTGAGACGAACCACCCGGCCGATGTGTGACACGACGGACGCGAAGCACAGCGCCGCCGTACCCGCAAGGCGGCGGTCCGCAGGCCCTGACCGTCGTGATCGGCTGGGGCGCGTTCAAAGACCCGGGAAAACCTGTTGGTCGTGATGGGGGGCGGGGCGTACGGTGAGGGGCATGTGCGCGTGCGCAGTGACGAACCGGGTGGTCACCGGGGTGACCGCCCGTACCGTGGACTACCGACGTCCCCGCGAGCGGCGCCCTGCCCTGGACCTGCCGGGCCGCGCCGACGCCTGATCCGCCGACGATCCTGCGACGTTCCTCCCGCGATCGTCCGCGCGTCCTGTCTGACGCCTGAGCTTCGCCACGCCGGACCTCCGCCATGCCGGATGTCGTGCGTGGTGCCGTCCCCGCCGCGGGTCCCAGGGCCCTCGCGTGCCCACCGACCGATTTCGGGCGGGCCCGCGGAATGCGCCGTGACCTGACAGCCGCCCGTGCCCACCGCCCCGGTGTCCACGACCGTGCGGCTCCCGGCGCCCGTGGCGCCCGTCCACCGGCCCTCGAAGGCCGGAAGCACGAGGACGGCGTCCATGACGTACAACCCACGCATCCAGTTCGGCG
>DATADI010000546.1:0-5251 GCA_036258615.1 Thermomonospora sp.
GGTGGAGGCCGCGGCCGACCTGCTCGGCCCGACCGCCAACCCCGAGTCCCCGAACGAGGTCAAGGTGAGCCGCCCCTCGGACGCCCTGGAGGCCAAGGCCGCCACCGACGAGGCGTTCACCGGGCTGCTGCTGGGCCTCGGCGGGGTGGCGCTGCTGGTCGGCGGGGTCGGGGTGGCCAACACGATGGTCATCTCGGTGCTGGAGCGCCGCGCCGAGATCGGGCTGCGCCGCTCGCTGGGCGCCACCCGGGGCCAGATCCGCGTCCAGTTCCTCACCGAGTCGCAACTGCTGGCCGCGCTCGGCGGGGTCGGCGGGGTCGCGCTGGGCATCGTGGTCACCGCCGTGTACGCGTTCACCCAGGACTGGCCCGCGGTGGTGCCGGTGTGGGCGATGGCCGGGGGCGTCGGCGCCACCCTCGTCATCGGCGGCGTCGCGGGCCTGTACCCGGCGATCCGCGCCGCCCGCCTGGCCCCCACCGAGGCCCTGGCCAGCCCCTAGCCGTACCGCTGCATCTCGTGGAAGAAGCCGGGGACGGTCTGCAGGTCGCCGCCGTCGCGGACCTGGTCGTACACGTACCGTGCGACGGCCAGGTCCAGGACGCCCAGCCCGAACGGCGAGAAGACCACCGGCCGGTCGGCGGGCGGGGCGATCCGGTCGGTGAGGACGTCGTAGAGGGTCCCGGCGACGAAGTCGCGGTGGCCGACGCGCTGCTCGGCCAGGTGCGGGGAGGTGTTGGCCTTCAGGCAGTGGTCCACGTCGTCCACCACGTTGTACGACGACAGGATGATCTCCGGCGACAGGTCCCGCAGCGAGATGTGCAGCACCAGCGGGTCGTGGGCGAACCACGCCGGGTCCAGCACGTGCGGCTCGCCCGCCACCGTCGCGAACACCACCAGGTCGCTGGACCGGACCAGGTCCTCCGGCCGGTCGTGGATCGTGATCTCGCCCTTCTCGGTGCGCTCCAGGTAGCCGCGGAAGCCCTCGGCGTGCTCGGCGGACAGGTCGTGGACGCCGATCTCGTCGAACTCCAGGCCGTTGCCCACGAGATAGGTGTGCAGGTACCGGGCGATGAGGCCGACGCCGAAGAACCCGACCCGGGCCGGGCGGACGCCGCGCCGCGCACTGATCTCCACGGCGGCCAGCGCGGCCGACGCGGCGGTGCGGGCGGCGCTGATGATCGAACTCTCCAGGCACGCGAACGGGTAGCCGGTCTCGGTGTCGTTGAGGATCAGCACCGCCGAGGCGCGCGGGATCCCGGCCGCCACGTTCTCCGGGAAGCTGGAGATCCACTTGATGCCGTGCACGTCCACCTCGCCGCCGACCGAGGCGGGCAGCGCGATGATCCGCGAGGACGGCCGGTCCGGGAAGCGCAGGAAGTAGGAGTCGGGGTTGACCGTGCGCCCCTCGCCGTGCAGCCGGTACGCGGCCTCGACGATGCGGGTGATCCGTGCCTCGTGACCGCTGACGGCCTGGTGCACCTGGGCACCGGGGATCACGGCGAAGGCGGGGGACTGGCTCATCAGGGGGACTCCGTTGTGACCGGGATGGAAGATCAGGTGCCGAGGATATCGCCGCCGGACGGGCGCACCTCGTCGGCGACCACGCCGAAGTTGCCGCGCAGCCAGCCCTCCTCGTAGATCGAGTCGAGGTAGCGTTCCCCCAGGTCGGGGGCGATGGCCACGGCCACCGGGTCCTCCCCGGGGTACTTTTCGGCCAGCCAGCGGGCGGCGCCGCTGACCACCGTGCCGGTCGACCCGCCGAACAGGAACCCGCGGGCGGCCAGCCGGTGCACCGTCCGGATCGTGTCGGCCTCCGGCACGTGCACCACGTCGTCGATGTAGGACTCGTCGACCAGCGCGGGGCGCGTGCTGGTGCCCAGCCCCGGCACCAGCCGCCGCCCGGGGACGCCGCCGAACGTCACCGACCCGACCGCGTCGACGGCCACGATGGTGACCGGGCGGCCCCGCTCGCGGAAGTAGCGGGCGCAGCCCATCAGCGTCCCGGTGGTGCCCGCCCCCACGAACAGCACTTCCAGGTCGGGGAACTGCCGGGCGATGGCCGGGGCGGTGCCCCGGTAGTGCGCCCGCCAGTTGTTGGGGTTGGCGTACTGGTTCAGCCACACGTACCGGCCGTCCCCGGCGCACAGCTCCCGCACGTACCGGATGCGGCTCTCCAGGTAGCCGCCGTTGGCGTCCCGCTCGGCGACGACCCGCACCTCGGCGCCCAGCGCCCGCATCACCCGGATCGAGGCGGGGTTGCAGCGCGGGTCGGTGACGCACAGGAACCGGTAGCCCCGGTCGGCGGCGATGACGCTGAGCGCGATGCCCAGGTTGCCGGAGGAGGACTCCACGATCACCGAGCCGGGGGCCAGCAGGCCCTCCCGCTCGGCCGCCTCCACCATCTCCCCGGCCGCCTTCAGCTTCACCGACCCGGCGAAGTTGAAGCCCTCGCACTTCAGGAAGACAGGGTGGCCGAGAACCGGCCGCAGATCCACGTAGAGGTCCTCGACGTTGAAGCCCTGCGGCGAGTTGATGATGGGCACGCTGTGAACCTCGTACGAAATTCAGTGCATCGGGAGGGGGATGGTCGGAAGCGTTCTGGATAATCGGTCAGAGATTGCGAAGGAACGTTTCCGAACGGCTCTCGGCGGCGAGTCGCCATCCGGTCGGGCCGACCGGCCCGAGCCCCCCTTGGTCCCCGAACGCCAGGTTGCTGATCAACTGGCGGCGGAGCATCACCGTACCTGCGGGCTTGTCGCCCCGCAAGCCCCGCTTAGCCATAAGTACTCACCCAATGATGATTTCGGCCGAAGTTCCCCGGAAACGGTCATAGGCTACGTGGTGCCGCCGCTTGTGGCGATGACGGCGGAGCGTTTCTAGTTGACGGAGAGTGACCATGGAGCGTCCCGGACCGGCCGCCGGCCGGCTGCTGACCCCGGCGGAGCTGCCCGAGCTGCCGATGACGCCCGGCGGCCCCGCGCGCGCCCGCGCCCTGCTGGCGCGGCACGCCATGACGCGGCCCCGGGAGGTCGACCTGGCCGACCCGGTCATCACCCGCGTGGAGCGCTTCGCCGCCGAACGCGACCGCGTCGCGGTGGTCGACGAACGGCGCACCCTGTCCTATGGGGAACTGGCCGCCGAGGCCCGCCGCCTGGCCGCGCTGCTGGAGCGCTCCGGCGTCGGCCCCGGCGACGTGGTCGGCGTGGGCGGGCGGCGCTGCGCCACGGTGGTCGCGGCGTTCCTGGCGATCGAGCTGGTCGGGGCCCTGTACGTGCCCGCCGACGCGACCTGGCCCGCCGCCCGCGTCCGTGACGTGCTCGCCCAGGCGGGCGCGGTGGCGCTGCTGGACGTGGACGCCGGCGAGCGTTCCCCGGCGCTGCTGGAGGGGGCCGCCGCGGCCGAGGTCCCGGTGCTGCGGGCCCGGGACGCGGCGGACGGCGACCCGTGGGTGGGCGCGCCCCGACTGGAGTCCCTCGACCAGCCCCGGTACGTGCTGTTCACCTCGGGTTCCACCGGCCGTCCCAAGGGCGCGGTGGTGGAGCACCGCGGCATGCTGAACCATCTGTGGGCGAAGGTCGTGGACCTGGAGATGACCGAGGCCGACGTCCTCGCCCAGACCGCCCCGCTCGGGTTCGACATCTCCGTGTGGCAGATGCTGTGCCCGCTGCTGCTGGGAGGACAGGTGCACGTCATCGGCGACGAGGTCGGCCACGACCCGGTCGCGCTGGCCCGCGCCGTGGACGACCAGGGCGTCACCATCGTCGAGCTGGTCCCCACCATGGTCCGCCACCTCCTCGACGACCTCACCGGCCGACCGGCGGCGCTGTCCTCCCTCCGGTGGATGATCGCCACGGGGGAGGAGCTGCCGACGGAGCTGGCGCGGCGGTGGCTGGAGGCGATGCCGCAGGCCCGGCTGCTGAACGCCTACGGGCCCACCGAGTGCTCCGACGACGTCACCCACCACACGGTCACCCGCGCCGACCTGGACCTGCTGCGGCTGCCGATCGGCACCCCGATCGTGAACGCCGACCTGTACGTGCTGCGCCAGGAGGACGACGGCTCCTGGGAGCCGTGCGCGATGGGGGAGGTGGGGGAGTTGTTCGTCGGCGGGATCTGCGTCGGCCGCGGCTACCTCGGCGATCCGGAGCGCACCAGGGCGGCGTTCTTCCGCGACCCGATCGGCGGGACCCCCGGCGGCCGGCTCTACCGGACGGGCGACGCGGTGAAGCTGCTGCCCACCGGGACGTTGCAGTACCTCGGGCGGGTCGACCGGCAGGTCAAGATCGCCGGGGTGCGGATGGAGCTGGGCGAGATCGAGGCGGTGCTGCAGCGGCATCCGGCGGTCGGCGCGGCGGCCGTGGTGGTGCACGAGTACCCCGGATGATGATCACGCTGCGTAGTTGCATTCTGCCATTCATGCCACCGCCGCCGGTGCTGTGAGAGCCCACCGCCAGAGCGTGCACGGGTTGTGCCGGTTGGCTCCCGGCGCGCGGCGGCTGCGGACCGGGGCGCTCTTTTTTGTCACGGTCGTGAGTGTTTTACGGCGGCAGGTTCACGTGGTGAGGGGATTGCGAGGGTTGTGACGCGCTGGTTAACTGATGCCTCGCTACTCCTGAGTAGAGGCGGGGGCTCTGCGGCGGGGAAGCCACCCGGGAGCGCGGTGGGGCCGCCGGCTCGCGGTGTCGGCGCGTCCGGGTGGAACACGGGAAAGGGGACGGGTCCGGTCCTTGGTCCTTGGTCTTCTCCTCGCGTAACGGAAATCCCTCTCACCGGGAAAGTGCTTTGTTGATGTCGACACCGGAGTATCTGCCTCTTTCGGCCGCCCAGCGCAGCGTCTGGTACGCCCAGCAGCTGAGTCCGGAAGTGCCGATCTGCATCGCGCAGTACATCGAGATCTCCGGCCCGCTGGACCCCGGGCTCTTCGACGAACTCGCCCGGATCGCCGCCGACGAGATTCCCGGTCTGCACATCCGGCTCGTGGAGCGCGAGGGAATTCCGTACCAGATCGTGCGGGAGGGCGTCGAGGCGGCGATCCCCACCGTCGACCTTTCGGCGGAACCCGATCCGAAGGCCGCCGCCGAGGCGTGGATGCGCGCCGACATGGCGGCCCCCATGGACCTGCTCGGCGACCGCCTCTACACGCTGGTGCTGCTGCGCCTGGCCGCCGACCGTCACCTGTGGTACCTGCGCGCGCACCACATCTGCGTGGACGGGTACGGCGGCGCGCTCATCGCGGGCCGTACCGCCGAGA
>DATADI010000547.1:0-3097 GCA_036258615.1 Thermomonospora sp.
GGGCAGGGTCTCGGGGGGCGCGCAGGCGATGCCCGCGGCGCGCAGCACGGCCGAGGCGCCCTCCAGTTCGGCGCGCAGGGAGGTGGCGCGGTAGCCGCGGACGACCTCGCGGACGTCGCGGACGGAGTCGCGCGCCATCCGCTGGATCTCGTCCAGTTCGCGGCGGACCCGGTCGGGGTCGCGGTCGAGGAACCGTTCGGCGACCTCGGCGCGCAGCGCGACGGCCTGGAGGCTGTGCCCGAGGACGTCGTGGAGGTCACGGGCGAACCGCTGGCGTTCCTCCCCCACGGCCGCCCGCGCCAGTTCCGCCCGCGCCTCGCGCAGTTCCTGGACGACGTGGAACAGCCAGATCGACACGAACCCGGACATCGCCGCGAGCGGGAACCAGAAGAACTCGTACACGACGGTCAGCACCGGCAGGCCCAGCAGCAGGCCGTAGGCGGTGATGCCGACCGTGCCGCCGGCCGTGACGGGGATGGCGAGCCGGGGCGGCAGCACGAGCGGGATCAGCCCGGCGGGCATGACCAGCGAGGTCGCCCACTCGGGGCCGAGGACGGCGGGCAGCGCGCAGGAGATCGCCGCGATCACCGCCAGGCCCACCCGGTGGGCGGGCAGGGTGCGGCGCATCAGGTTCCGCCACAGCAGCCGCCCGTACAGGGCGAGCAGGACGCCCATGCCGGTCACCGCCACGGCGATCCGGGCGGGGTCGTGGCGGGTGAACAGCTCGTACCACAGGGCGGGGAGCAGCACGCCGCCGAGCGCCACCAGCGAGATGCCCACGATCGCGGTGGCGATCACGGGGGTGCGGGGGATGCGCGGCTGCACCGGGACCTGCCTTCGGCGGGGACGGGGCACCAGGGTATGCGAGCCCGCGCGGCACCGAATTCGCCGCCGATGCGCCGACATTCTCCGGTTTGCGACTTCGGCATTTTCGGCGACGACTCCGGGAAAGCCGCCAGTTGTTTGCTAATGTCACCGCATCCGAACGGCGGAATGGACGGAAAGGCACGGTGAGGGGCCATGGGCGCGGTCGCCGACGCGGGCGGGATCAAGGTCACCGAGGGGGATCGCCGTTTCGCGGCGCTGTGCCGGGGGTTCAACCCCCGCTGGCGCGCCCGGCCCGACTACGTCCGGCTGGTGAGCGACAGCGCCCAGGTCCGGTACGCGCTGGAGCAGGCGGTCAACGAGCCGGCCGACCCCGCGCGGGCGCGGATCACGGTCCGCTCGGGCGGCCACTGCTACGAGGACTTCGTGTGCTCGCAGGACGTCCGGGTGATCATCGACATGTCGCTGATGGACCGGGTGCAGTACGACCCGGCGCTGGACGCGGTGTGCGTCGAGGCCGGGGTCACCAACGGCGACCTGCGGCGGAAGCTGTTCCTGCGGACCGGCCGGGTGCTGCCGGGCGGCTCGTGCCCGTCGGTCGGGATCGGCGGGCACGTCCCGGTCGGCGGCTTCGGGCTGCTGTCCCGCCAGCACGGCCTGACCGTGGACTACCTGTACGGGGTGGAGGTCGCGGTGGTCGGCGCGGACCGCCGGGTGCGGCTGGTGACGGCCACCGCCGACAGCCGCGACGAGGACGTGCGGCGGCTGTGGTGGGCGCACACCGGCGGCGGCGGGGGAAACTTCGGCATCGTCACCAAGTTCTGGTTCCGCGACCTTCCGATGGCCCCGGAAAAGGTGCTCCTCACCGCCAGCGGATGGAAATGGTCGACCATCGACAAGGCGCGTTTCCGGCGTATCGTCCGCAATTTCGGGAGGTTCTTCGCGGCGCATCGCGAGCCGGGCGGCCCGTACGACCCGCTGTTCGCGATCCTCCAGCTCACCCACCGCAGCCAGGACAAGATCGGGCTCATCGTCCAGATCGACGCCGGGGTGCCGGACGCCGAGAAGCTGCTGACGGACTTCCTGACGGCGATGAACGAGGGCGTCGGCGTGGAGCGGCACTCGCTGTCGGAGTCCTACGGCGAGTACCCGGCGTTCACCGGGCTGCACGCGCCGCTGATGCTGCCGTGGGACACGGTGGAGAAGCTGTTCGGCCCGGTCGACAACCTGCGGGCGGGCAAGCACAAGTCGGCGTACATGATCCAGCCGTTGCCGGACGAGCAGATCGACGCGCTGTGGGCCGGGCTGGCCGAAGACGCCCCGGGCACCCGGCGGGACGCGGTGGTGCAGATCGACTCCTACGGCGGCGCGATCAACCGGACGCCCTCGGGGCGGACCGCCGTGCGGCAGCGGTCCTCGATCCTCAAGCTCCAGCACCAGGTGTACTGGCCGATCGGCGAGAGCGGCGACGACCACCTGCGGTGGATCCGCACGCTGTACCGCGACATGTACCGGCGGACGGGCGGGGTGCCGCTGCCGGAGTCGGAGCAGCAGGGCCCGCCGGTCACCGACGGCTGTTACATCGGCTATCCGGACGTGGACCTCGACGATCCGGCGTGGAACACCTCCGGGGTGCCGTCGCCGACGCTGTACCACGGGGAGGACCACGCCCTGCTCCAGCGGGTCAAGGAGCGCTGGGACCCGCTGAACGTCTTCCGGCACCGCCAGTCGGTCCGCCTACCCCGGGACGGTGGTGCGGAAGCGAGCCCGGTAGGCGGAGGGGGTGACGCCGAGGTGGCGGAGGAAGGCCCGGCGTAGCGACTCGTCCGAGCCGAGCCCGCAGCGCCGGGCGGCCCCGGTGACGGTCTCGCCCGCCTCCAGCAGGGCCTGGGCGGCCTCCACCCGCAGCGCCTCGACGTGGGCGGCCGGGGTGGTGCCCACGCCGTCGCGGAACAGCCGGGTCAGGTGCCGGACGCTGACCCCGGCCCGCGCGGCCATCGCGGGCAGCGAGTGGTCGGCGGCGGGGTCGGCCGCGACGGCGTCGAGCACGCCGCGCAGCACCTCGTGCCGGGGACGCGGGGTCCGGGAGGCCGCCGAGAACTGGGACTGCCCGCCGGGGCGCTGCAGGAACACCACCAGGTCGCGGGCCACCTCACGGGCCGGACCGGCGCCCTGGTCCTCCTCCACCATCGCCAGCGCGAGGTCGATGCCCGCCGTGACCCCCGCGGACGTCAGCACCCGGCCGTCGCGGACGTAGATCGCGTCCGGTTCG
>DATADI010000548.1:0-2834 GCA_036258615.1 Thermomonospora sp.
CGTCCGCATCGTCCGCGCCGCCTTCGACGCCGCGGTGGACCGCCGTACCCGCTGGCGCGCCCGGCTGGCCCCGCCCTCGGCGATGGAGTCGTTCCGCGTCACCGGCTCGCGGGCGCTGGACGTGGTCGACCGGCTCGGGGCCACCCGCCTGCGCCGCCTCGCCGAGCGGCTCCCCGGCCGCCGGGGCGACCGGCCCTAGGCCTTGAAGCGGTTCACCCGGTCGGGACGGATCCGGACGATCACGCGCCGCACCTCGTCGGGTTCGGGGATCGCCTCCTTGCCGAGGTACTTGGCCGACAGCCGGCGGGGCAGCGTCTTGTCCGGGTCGTCGGTCAGCTCGGCGGTGCCGCGGATCTCGACCGTGTGGTAGGGGTTGCCGCCGTCGAGCACGGTGAGGCTGATCCGCGGGTCGGCGGCGAGGTTGCGGGTCTTGCGCCGGTCGGTGGTGCTGGAGAACAGGACCGTGTCGCCCTCGCGCAGGATCCAGACCACGGAGGACTGCGGGCCACCGTCGGGGTTGAGGGTGGCGGCGACGGCGAAGTTCGGCGCGTCCAGCAGCGCGCGGGTCTCGTCGTCGAAGGTGACCGTCATGGGCGGCTCCCGGGGTCGGGCACGCGGGACCGGCGTCCCGGTGGCATGGTCGTCGTCACGGCGACCATGATGTTCACCGGCCGCGGCGACCGGAAGAGGGCACTTCGCGGGTGCCCCTGGAACACCGGTGTGACCGACCAGGTCAGGGTGTGCGCCGCCGGGAGCGGCCGGGGTCAGCCCTCCTCGGTGCGGCGGCGCCAGCGCTCCTCGAGGCGCTCCATGAAGGTCGCCCGGGAGCGGCGGCCCCCGCCGGAGGAACGGGAGCGGGGGGCGGACTCGGCGTCGGCGCCGACGCCGGTCATCCGCTTCCAGCTCGTCAGGCCCCAGACACAGGCCACGACCATCAGCAGGAAACCGGTGACGCTGATCGCGATGGTCGTGGCGCCGGCGTTGACGACCAGACCCGTCATCAGCACCACGACGCCCAGCACGAAGCCGAGGACCGCCTTGACGATCCGGCGCTTGTAATGCACCTGAGGATCCTTGGACCGGACGGCGTGCGCGAACTTCGGATCCTCGGCGTACAACGCCCGCTCGATCTGGTCGAGCAGACGCTGCTCGTGCTCAGAGAGCGGCACGGCGCCTCCCAACGACAGCCCCGCATCGGGGATTCCGATGACGGACGGAGAACTCAACGGTGATATGCCCACAATACGAGGCCCCACGAGTGTTCGAAAGGAAACGTCCACCCGGAGGCCGTCCACGGGCCATCCCACGGGGCCCGTTCATGCTCTGGAGTCTCTGTTGTCGCGGATGTCACCGGAGTCACCGGGGTGCTCGACGAGGGCCGCCGGGCGGATGGCCCCGCGGCCGAACCGCCGGGTCACCTGGTCCATCGCCCGTTCGGCCTCCCGCCAGCCGTTTTCCGGCTCGTCGAGGGCCAGTTGGCGGGGGGTGCGCCCGGCCGTGCCGAGGTTCTCCACGCGCACGCCCACCAGCCGGAGTCGTACCCGGTCCAGCCCGGCCGCCTCGTACAATCCGCATGCTGTGATATAGATCACTCTCGACAGGTCGGTGGCCTCGCGGAGGGTGCGGGCCCGCGTCAGGGTGGTGAAGTCGGCGGTCCGCAGCTTGACGCTGACGGTGCGGCCGGTGAGCCCGGCGGCGCGCAGCCGGGCGCCGACCCGTTCCGACAGCCGCAGCAGCTCGCGGCGGATCAGCTCCGGGTCGTCGATGTCGTGGTCGAAGGTCTCCTCCGCGCCGATGCTCTTGTCGGGCGCGGCGGGCGTCACCGGCCGGGGGTCGCGGCCCCAGGCCAGCTCGTGCAGGTGGGCGCCGACGGCGTTGCCCAGCTCACGGCGCAGCGTGGCCACCGGGACGCGGGCCAGGTCGCCCACGGTCGCCAGCCCGAGGCGGCGCAGCTGCTCCTCGGTGCGCTCCCCCACGCCCCACAGCGCCGCCACCGGCAGCGGGTGCAGGAACTCCACCACCCGGCCGGCGGGGACCACCAGCAGCCCGTCGGGCTTGCACCGCGTGGAGGCGAGCTTGGCGACGAACTTGGTGCTGGCCACCCCGACCGAGCAGGTGATGCCCTGCTGTTCGGCGACCTGCTCGCGGATCAGCCGGCCGACCTCGGCGGGCCGGCCCAGCAGCCGCCGCGCCCCGGTCACGTCCAGGAACGCCTCGTCCAGGGCCAGCGGCTCCACCAGCGGGGTGATGGACCGGAAGATCTCCATGACGGACGCCGAGACGCGCGCGTACCGGTCGTGGCGGGGCGGCAGCACCACCGCCTGGGGGCACAGCCGCCGGGCCCGGGTCATCGGCATGGCCGAGTGCACCCCGAACGCCCGCGCCTCGTAGGAGGCCGCCGACACCACCCCGCGCCCGCCGGTACCGCCGACGATCACCGGACGGCCGCGCAGCTCGGGGCGTTCCAGCAGCTCGACGCTGACGTAGAAGGCGTCCATGTCGACGTGCAGGATCCCGCAGCCGGTGTCGTCGGCGGGCGGACCCGGCGGCGGGCCGGGCCGGTGGAGTCGCTGCTTCCTGCTCACCTGATCACCGCCGCGCGGTCATCTCCGGGCGAGCAGGTGCAGCTGCGTGGCCAGGTCGCGCAGCACCGGGTGGACGGCCGCGGCCGACTCCAGCGCGATCAGGGCGTCCACCGCCTCGGGGTCGCCGTCCAGCACCCCGCCGGGCACCAGGTCGGCGAAGATCCGCACGCCGTGCAGCTCGGCCACGCGCAGCCCCGCCCCGGCGGCCAGGGCGGTCAGCGCCTCGCGGGTGAACCGCAGCGGCACCGG
>DATADI010000549.1:0-6408 GCA_036258615.1 Thermomonospora sp.
GACCTCTCGGCCGCGTCTGGAGCAGGCTCCGCGGCAGACGCTCGCCCGCCGCCACGCGCAGCTGCCAGGCGACCAGGTCGATGCCGGTGACGAGCTCCGTGACCCCGTGTTCGACCTGGAGCCGGGTGTTCATCTCCAGGAACATGAACTCCTGCGCGGCCGGGTCGACCAGGAACTCCACGGTGCCCGCGCCCCGGTAGCCGACCGCCTCGCCCGCCCGGACCGCCGCCTTCAGCATGCGGGCCCGCAGCTCGGGGGTGACGCCGGGCGACGGGGTCTCCTCGACGATCTTCTGGTGGCGGCGCTGCACCGAGCAGTCCCGCTCCCCCAGCGCGACGACCGTGCCGTCGGCCAGCCCCAGGATCTGCACCTCGACGTGGCGGGCCCGCTCGACGTAGCGCTCCAGCAGGATGTCGGGGTTGCCGAAGAACCGCTCGGCGCGGGCACGGGCCGTCTCGTACGCCTTGACCAACTCGGCCTCGTCGCGGGCGGCGCTCATCCCGATGCCGCCGCCCCCGCCGGCGGCCTTGACCATGACCGGGTAGCCGATCCGCTCGGCCTCCGCCAGGGCGGTGGCGGTGTCGGGCACCGGCTCCCACACCCCCGGCGACACCGGGACCCCGGCCTCGATCATCAGGTTCCGGGCGTTGATCTTGTCGCCCATCCGGGCGATGGCCAGCGGCGGCGCGCCGATCCAGGTCAGGCCCGCGGCGGTGACCCGCTCGGCGAACTCGGCGTTCTCCGACAGGAACCCGTAGCCCGGATGGACGGCCTGCGCGTTGGTGCGCCGGGCGGCCTCCAGCACCCGGTCCATGTCCAGGTAGCTCTGCGCCGGTTGCGGGGGCCCGATGAGGATCGCCTCGTCGGCCTCGGCCACGAACGGCATGTCCGCGTCCGCCTCGGAATGGACGGCGATGGCCTTGATGCCCATCGCGCGCACCGTGTGGATGACTCGGCTGGCGATCTCGCCGCGGTTGGCGACCAGCACGGACTCGAACACCCCGGCCCCCCTCTCGGATCCCGACTCGGGTGACGATAGCCCGCGGCGGCGGCGCGCACCGATCACGTCACCGACAAAGATGCCGGGGGCCGGTTTGGAGCGCCCCGTACTGACCGGGAGGTCACCCCCGGCGGGCGGTCAGCAGCGGGGCCGCCGCGCCAGGACCCGGCTGAGGGCCTCCACCACCGTCGGGTCGTACTCGACGGCGGAGTCGAGCCGCAGCCGCTCCAGCACCGCCGCGCCCCGGTCGCGGTCGGCGGAGTCGCCGACCAGGTCGTCGTAGGCGTTGGCGACCTTGATGATCCGGCTGGCCAGCGGCGGCGCGGGCGGCGCGTCGTCCGGCGCGTCGGCCCCGGTGTCGCGGTACGGGTCGGCCTGGCGGCGGACGATGTAGGCGACCCGGTCGAGCACGCCGGTCTGCCTGATGACCTCCGCGCCCAGCTCCGCGATCCGGCGCTGCTCGTTCGGCGAGGCCAGCACGGTCGCCCCGCCGGGGATCGGGTCGCCCAGCGACAGCTGCCCGATGTCGTGCATCAGCGCCGCGTACTCCAGTTCGAGCAGCTCCTCCTCGGCCATCCCCAGCTCACGGCCCATCGCCACGGCCAGGTCCGACACCCGGCGCGAGTGGCCCGTCTCGACGTACCCGCCGACCTCGGTGACCCGCGACAGGGCCCGGACGGTCTGCAGGTACGTGGCCCGGATGCCCGCGTACCGGCGGAACGCGAACTGGGTGACCAGGATCGGCGCGGTGAACACCAGCAGCGCCGCCCGGCCCATCACCGAGGTCGCCACCGCGATCAGCATGGCGGTCGCGCCGGTCGCCGCGCACAGCGCCATCTTCGCGCCGATCTCGTCGCGCAGCGCGATCCCGTACCGGGCGCGGACGGCCTCGGCGCGGATCAGCGCGGCGATGCACACCTCGATGAAGCACGACAGCACCACGGTCACGGCCATGACGCACAGCAGCGCCGCCCAGTCGAGCCCGAGCGAGGCCACCGGGCGGAAGCACAGCGCCACGATCGCGATGGTGAGCAGACGGCGGGCCATCGCGTCGGGCCGGGGCGAACGGCCGACCGCGATGTGCGGCAGGGAGCCCGCGAACATGCCGCCCGCGGCGACCGCGACGACCTGCAGCGGCGAGTGCACGGCCTCCTCGGGGCCCACGGAGGTCAGCAGGGCGTAGCCGAGGGCCCCGGCGCTGCCGATCGGCGCGACCTCCCGGTCGCCCGGCATCACCATGCGGAACAGCTCGCCGATGGCCACCAGCACCCCGAAGATCACCGCGAACTCCGGCTGCACCAGCCCCCGCACCGCGACCCCGGTCAGCCCGGCCAGCACGATCAGCCCGGCGGCGGCGATGACCAGCACCTGCCCGGCGTCCAGGCGCTGCCAGCCGGGACGCGGCCCCGGCCGGGTCTCGGCGGGCGCGGTCACGGCCCCGCGATCTTGATCGGCACGCTGGGGTCGTCGTGGTCCTGCTGCGCGGTCTCCACCGCGTCGTCCTCCGGCGGCACCACCGGCCGCGGCGGCTCCCAGCCGTCGCGGGCCAGCGCCCGCAGGAACGCCTCGACGATGGCGGGGTCGAAGTGGTCCCCGGCCCCGCGCCGCAGCTCCTCGATGGCCTGCTCGCGGCTGAGCGCGGCCCGGTAGGAGCGGTTGGAGGTCATCGAGTCGAACGCGTCGGCCACCGAGATCACCCGGGCGAACTCGGGGATCTCGTCACCGGCCAGCCCCATCGGGTAGCCGCGGCCGTTCATCTTCTCGTGGTGGTGCATGATCCCGGCCAGCGCCTCGTCCAGGAACCCGATCTCCCGGACGATCTCCAGCCCGCGCATCGGGTGCAGCTGGATCGCGGCGAACTCCTCCTCGGTGAGCGGCCCGTTCTTCTGCAGCACCTTGGTCGGCACGCCGAGCTTGCCGACGTCGTGCAGCATGCCCGCGTACCGGATGGCCTCGACCCGGTCGGGCCGCATGCCGATCTCCTGGGCGATCATCACCGAGCCCTTGGAGACGCGCTCGCTGTGGCCCCGGGTGTAGTAGTCCTTGGTCTCCACCGCCTGGCACAGCGCGGCCAGCGTGGCGGCGTGCGCCTGCTGCTGGGCGTGGGTCTGGGCCAGCGCCCAGCGGGCGATGAACAGCGGCAGCAGCACCAGCACCGCCGCGAAGAACTCCACCCGGTCCCACAGCCCGGCGATCAGCAGCCCGAACATCCCGTAGCCCAGGCAGCCGAACGCCAGCTCACCGGACTCGCGCAGCAGCTCCTGCACGGTGGCCTGCCGGCTGAGCAGCAGGATCCCGGCCATGAGCAGCAGGTTGACGGTGACGAAGGTGACCAGGGCGCCCAGGAACGGCCCGATGACGTTCTCCACCCACTGCGGGTCGGCGGGCCGGTAGCGCGGGTCGCCGAGCGAGGTGAACACCAGCCCGGCGGCGTACCCGCTCAGCGCGAACTGGGCCCCGTTGAACAGCCGCTTGACCGGGGCGAAGAAGCGCTGCCCGGTGACGATGGCGGTCAGCCCGACCAGCGCCGCGCCGCCCGGCCCCAGCAGCACCACCGAGGCCAGGCTGGCCGCGTAGCTCAGCGAGACGCGGGCGCGTTCCACGTTCAGCTTGGCCGGCGCGGAGTCGCAGATCAGGAACAGCGCGGCCAGCACGGCCAGCGCCCGCAGATCCAGGTCCTCGAAGGACGTGGTGGCGATGGCCGTCGCCGCGGACGCGACGACCACGCTGACGTACGCCCAGGCAGCGGGAGGAAGTCCCCGCATTGCCGCCCCCTCGGGAGTCGACGATGGGCGGGGCCGCGATCGGCCGGTGGTGCGCACCGGGCCCCGGGTGTCCCCGCACCCGCCGGCCCTCCGAGGCCGAGGGGCTCCCCGCCGCCAACGGCCCAAGCCTAACGCCCGAGCCCTGCGCCCCACAGGCATGCGGAGAATCGAAAGCAAAGCGTGAACTAATCGTCACCTTAGGCGAAGTCCGTCGCCCTCGCCACGAGCGGATCGGAAGGTCACGCCCGCTCGCCGCGGGCCCACGCGACGGTCGCGGCGAGGCCCTCGCGGAGCCCGGTGCGCGGCGCCCAGCCCAGCGCCTCCCGGGTCGGGCCGGGGTCCACCGCCATCGCCCGCAGGTCCCCGAGCCGGGAGGGGGCCTCCCGGGGCTCGTCGGGGGCGCCGGCCGCCTCGGCCACCATCGTGTGCAGCTCCCGGTCGGTGGTCTGCACGCCGGTGCCGACGTTCAGCCGCAGCCCGCCGCCGCGTTCCCCGCAGGCCAGCGCGAACGCCTCGGCGACGTCGAGGACGTAGACGTAGTCGCGGGTGTTGCCGCCGTCGCCGTACACCCGGGTGGGGGTGCCGTTGAGCAGCGCGTCGGTGAAGATCGAGACGACCCCGGCCTCCCCCTCCGGGGACTGCCGGGGCCCGTAGACGTTCGCCAGCGTGAGCGCGGTGTAGTCCAGCCCGTGCAGCCGCCGGTAGGTCTCCGCGTAGATCTCCCCGGTGACCTTGGACGCCGCGTACGGGGAGGCGGGGCGGCGCTCGGCGTCCGGCGGCACCGGCAGGACGTCCGGCACCCCGAACACCGCGCAACTGGAGGCCAGCACCACCTTGCGCGACCCGGCGACCCGGGCCGCCTCCAGGACGCCGACGGTGCCGAGCACGTTGGCGCGGGCGTCGTGCCGCGGGTCCGCCACGCTGGCCCGTACGCTGACCTGCGCGGCCAGGTGGCACACCACCTCGGGACGCCGCCGGGCGGCCAGGTCGGCCAGCGCCGGGTCGCAGACGTCCATCCGGTGGAAGTCGATGTCCTCCCGCAGCCGGTCGCCCGACGACAGGTCGTCCACGCCGATCACCTCGTGGCCGTCCGCGAGCAGGCGGTCGACCACGTGGGAGCCGATGAATCCGGCCGCGCCGGTGACGAGAACGAGCATCTGAGCACCTTACCGAGGCCCGGTGCGGGGCCCCGGATCAGGCGTGGCCGGTGTCGACGACCTCGGTGCGGGCCTCGGCGCACAGCTGCTCGATCCGGCCCATGACCTTGGAGCGCAGGTCGTCCGGTACGGGCTCGCAGCCGCAGGACTTGTTCACCAGCTTCTTGACCGCCTCTTCGAGGCCGTACTCCTGCAGGCAGGGGCCGCACTCGTCGAGGTGCTGGCGGACCTCGTCGCAGCCCCCCGAGTCCAGCTCGCCGTCGAGGTAGGAGTAGACGCGGGCGAGCACCTCGGTGCAGGGCGTCTCATGGGGATTTCCGCAGCTCATCGCTCACTCACCTCGTCGTGCCGTGCGCACCGCCCGCCGCTCATGCCGGGCCCTTCCCGGTGCGGGTGAGGCCGCGCTCACGGGCGTAGTCCTCCAGCATGGACCGGAGCTGCCGCCGTCCGCGGTGCAACCGGGACATCACGGTGCCGATGGGCGTGCCCATGATGTCGGCGATCTCCTTGTAGGCGAACCCCTCGACGTCGGCGAGGTAGACGGCGATGCGGAACTCCTCGGGGAGCTCCTGGAGCGCGGTCTTGACGTCGGAGTCCGGCAGGTGCTCCAGGGCCTCGGCCTCGGCGGACTTCAGCCCGCTGGAGGTGTGCGACTCGGCCCTGGCCAGCTGCCAGTCCTCGATCTCCTCGGTCGCCGACTGCTGTGGCTGCCGCTGCTTCTTGCGGTAGTTGTTGATGAAGGTGTTCGTCAGGATGCGGTACAGCCACGCCTTGAGGTTCGTGCCCTCCTTGAACTGGTGGAAGGACGCGAACGCCTTGGCGAAGGTCTCCTGGACGAGATCCTCCGCGTCGGCCGGGTTGCGCGTCATCCGCAGCGCGGCCGAGTACAGCTGATCCAGGAACGGGAGCACGTCGCGCTGGAAACGCTCCTGGCGCTGCTCCACGCTCTCCGTGGTGCCCGGTACCTGACCCACCCCCTCGAGACCGGCGGCTTTGTCGCCACCGTACGTCTCAGAAGATATAGGGCCGCGCTGCCGTATCACGACAGCGCCCCCCAGGGGCTCGGCAACCGCTGTGCTCATGAGCGTCACCTCTGTGTTCGTGCTCCCCACCCGGGGAGGGGGCGAGGCCCCCGCCACGCGGCTCGTGCCAACCGTTCCAGGCGTCAGTAACACGCCCCGGAGCCGTACGATTCCCGTTCGGGCGACGCGGACGAAGATGACGGCCACGGGCGCGTCGGCGGCAATTCATCGCAATCTGCACGGAGGGTGATGCCGGGCCCGGAGGGGGAAAGAAGTCACGTACATGGCGAGAACAGGAGCAACCTTGCTGCCGCTGCCGGCCACGCCCCCCGAGCGCTCGATCAGCAGTCTCCGCCAGTCCGGCGAAGGCGACGACCTGGGGCTGTACTGGACCTTCTACTGGGCCGTGGCCGCGGCCCAGCTCCAGCGGTGGCTGCCCGAGCGGCGATCGCGCGTGCTGGACG
>DATADI010000550.1:0-11449 GCA_036258615.1 Thermomonospora sp.
GAGTGAAACGGCGGGCGTGACCCTGAGGGACGCTCGCTATGCTGGAGCCCCGTGAGTACGCCCCGGTTCCTGACCCTGCCCCCCGGTGTGCGCCGGACGGACGTCGCGACCTCCCGCGGGACGTTCGCCGCCCTGGAGGCCCTGCCCGGTTCCGGCGTACCGGAACGCTGCCCCGCGCTGCTGGTGCCCGGCCTGACCGGCAGCAAGGAGGACTTCATCGCCGTCCTCCAGACCCTCGCCAACGCGGGCCGCCGCGTGGTGGCGATCGACATGCGCGGCCAGTACGAGACCGACGGGCCCGCCGACCCGGCCGCCTACACCTGCGAGGCGCTCGGCGCGGACGTCGCCGCGCTGCTGGAGGCGCTCGGCCCCGACCCGGCCCACCTCGTCGGGCACTCGTTCGGCGGGCTGGTGACCCGGGAGGCGATCCTGTCGGCGGGCGCCCGGCCGCTGTCGTACACGCTGATGAGCTCCGGCCCGGCCGCGATCACCGGGCCGCGGGCCGCCGACGCGGGCGCGCTGCTGGCCACGCTGCCCAGGCTCGGCCTGGCGGAGGTGTGGGCCCGGCACATGGAGCCCGACGCGCTGGCCCGGAAGGTGGCCCCGGAGATCCTCGACTTCCTGCGGCGGCGGATGCTCCGCAACTCCGAGACCGGGCTGCTCGGCATGGCCCAGCAGATCCTGGTGTGCCCGGACCGGGTGGACGAGCTGGCCAAGACGGCCGGCGAGGCCGGGCTGCCGATCCTGGTGCTCTACGGCGAGGACGACAACGCCTGGGAGCCGGACACGCAGGCCGCCATGGCCGAACGGCTCGGCGCCGCGCGGGTCGTGATCCCCGGGGCGGCCCACTCCCCCGCCGTGGAGGCCCCCGAGACCACCGCCAGCGCCCTCACCGACTTCTGGCGCCTGGCGGAGTGCCCGCCCGGCCGCTGACCCCGCCCCCGCCCGGGGGTGCCACATGAGACAAATCTCGTGCCATGTATCGTGATACGTACACGGCTTGTCGTCTCATGCCCGCGTGCGGGCGGTGGAGGTCTCCCATGGCGGTGACGGTGCAACCCCCCGAGAGCGTCACCTGGCGGATCCATCTCGACCGGACGATGTGGGTCGGCGGTGTGCGCGGCCTCATGCTCCAGGCGCTGCACCCCCGCGCCATGTGGGGGGTGTGGCAGAACTCCACCTTCCAGGACGACCCGTTCGGCAGGCTCCAG
This sequence comes from Thermomonospora sp., assembly GCA_036258615.1. Lineage (GTDB taxonomy): Bacteria > Actinomycetota > Actinomycetes > Streptosporangiales > Streptosporangiaceae > Thermomonospora. The sequence goes on from DATADI010000550.1 coordinate 1,212, forward strand.
CGCACGGCCGACTTCGTCGGGGTGTCCACGTTCGGCACGCCGGAGGAGATCGAGCAGCTGGGGGCCAAGGTCCGCGGCATCCACCGGCGGCTGCGCATCCACAACCACGACACCGGCAGGATCGAGCGCCTGGACCAGCCGGAGCTGCTGCTGTGGGTGCACTGCGCCGAGGTCTACTCCTACCTGGAGACGGCGCGGCGCGGCGGGCTGCCGCTCACCGACCGGATGGCCGACCGGTACCTGGCCGAGCAGCGCAGGACCGCCACGTACGTCGGGCTTCACGAGGAGGACGTGCCGGGCAGCGTCGCCGAGATGGAGGCGTACTTCGCCGAGGTCCGCCCCCAGCTGCGCGCCACCGACGAGGCCCTGGCGACGGTGCGCTTCCTGCTGTGGCCGAGGCTCCCGGAGAACCTGCGCTTCCTCGCCCCCGGCAAGGCGGCCTACTTCCCCTTCGGGGCGCTGTGCTACTACACGCTGCCGGACTGGGCCCGGCGGATGTACGGGCTGCTGCCCGAGGTGCCGCAGCCCGCGGTGACCGCCGCGCTGCGGTCGTTCCGGGTGGCGATGAACGCGCTGCCGGAGACCCTGCACGACTACTCGTTCATGAAGCCGACCCGCGACATGCTGGAACGCGCCCGGCAGGGCCTGGCGGCCGAGGGCTACGACGTCAGCCGGGGCCTGTTCGGGCTGCGCGACCCCCGCCGCTGGCCCACCCGTTCCGTGGCGGCCTAGGCGTCGCCCAGCGCCGCCCAGGGCTCCTTGCGGGGGGCGGCCTCGCGGCCCTCGGGGCAGTGCCGGTTGTAGTCGCACCACGAGCACAGCGGCCCGGGTCGCGGCGGGAACACCGTGTCGAACGGCGTGTGGTCGACCGTCCCGGCGTCGCCCTCGCGGGGGCGCGGCACGGTGGGACGCAGCCGCGTGCGGTACGCCTCGTCGGCCTGGGAGGTCTCCCCGGCGATCGTTTCGGCGCGGTCGAGGTGGCGGCCGAGGGACTCGTCGGTGTGCTCCCAGGCGGCGACGGTGCCGGTCGGCAGGTGGTGCAGCTCGACCCGGCGGCACGGGCGGCGCAGCACCCGGGACGCGGCGACCGCGTACAGGGCCAGCGCGAGCGAGCCCCGGGCGTCGTCGGGCGAGGGCGTGCGGCGGCCGGTCTTGTAGTCCACCACGACCAGCGCGCCGTCCCGGGAGTCGAGGCGGTCGATGCGGCCCTGCAGGGCGATGCGGGCGGTCTTGGCGGCCACCGTCCGCTCGACGCCGAGCGGCTCGTCGGCGGGGTCGAGGCGGGACGCGTACTCCTCGACCATCGCGCGGGCGCGTTCCCGCCAGGCGGCGGACTGCTCCTCGTCGCGGTAGCCCTCGGTGATCCAGCCGCGCAGCAGCAGGGACCCGGCCGCCGCCGGGGTGCGTTCCGGCGGCGGCAGCCGCCACCAGGCGGCCAGCGCGTTGTGGACGCTGGCGCCGAGGCTGTTGTGCGCCCACGGCGGGCCCTTGGGGGGCGCGGGCCGGTCCAGGTAGGTCATCCGGTACCGGCGGGGGCAGTCCAGCCAGGTGTTCAGCCGGGACGGCGTGCAGGAGTACAGCCGTTCGGGCATGCCGTCGAACCCGAGCTGCTCGGGTTCGGGGCGGCGGGTCAGTCCTCGTCCTTGGCGAGCTCGCCCCAGCTCTCCCAGCGGGCGTCCTCGTCGCCGACGGTGGTCTCCTCGCCCTGGCCGGGCAGCACCCGGGTGTCCTTGGGCAGCGGGGTCAGCAGCGAGCCGATGGAGTTGAGCTGCTGGCGCAGGTCGGCGAAGACCCCGCCGACCGAGCCGGGACGGCCGCGGTGCAGGGTGTCGCCGGAGAACAGCACGCCGAGCTGCTCGCAGTAGACGCTCACGCTGCCGGGCGTGTGGCCCGGGGTGTGCTGGATCTCCAGCTGCACGCCGGCGATCTCGAAGACGCCGCCGTCCTCCAGCCAGATGTCGGGCTCCAGCGAGCGCAGCGCCTTGGCGTCGTCCTCGTCCTCCTCGTCCTTGGCGAGCTGGGCGAAGAAGTCGCGCCACAGGATGCGGTCGTGGCGGTGCAGGGCGATCGGGGCCCAGTTCTCCTCGTCCTCCTCGCCCGCCGCGGCCACCTCCAGCACCGCGTTCAGGTGGGCGTCCAGGCCGTCGGTGCAGATGACCGCCATGACCTCCCGGTCGCCGACCTTCTTCAGGATGGCCTCGGCGTCGTGCGCCGGGTCGATCACGATGACCTCGTCGTCGTCCCCGACGATGTAGGTGTTGCTCTCGACCTCGTACTCGGTGTCGTCCAGGGTGCACTTGCCCTTCGACACGACCTGTTCGATACGCGCGTCCACGGTCAGACCCTATCCCCTTCGCCTCGGCCTGCGACCGCAGCAGACTACTCGTCCAGCCGGGGGCTGGCGGCGCCGAACGGCAGGTCCAGCGTCATGCCGGGTTCGCGCAGGTCGAGCAGTTCGAGCCGGTCCAGCATGAGGACCCCGGCGGCGGCGGGCCACAGCACCGCCCACAGCCAGTGGCCCAGGGCCTCGCCCACGTAGACGGCCCGGTCGGGGCCGCCGTCCAGCGACCACAGCGGGACCGGGTGCGGCCGGGTGCCGCCGGCGCGGACCAGCGCCTTGGCGTGCGGGGCGCTGTCGTCGCAGCCCTTGCCCGCGTCGAAGCCGTCCAGCCCGGCGTAGTACGCCCCGAGCCCGACCCCCGGCTCCTCGGCGATCAGCAGCAGGTCGGCGGGCCCGCCGAGCAGGCCGGGGCCGGACAGGGCGACCGCCCCGGCGCGGGCCCCGCTGCGTTCGTCGCCGACGTCGAGGAACCCGGTGACCAGCCAGCCCGCGGGCAGCGGCCAGGGCAGCCAGAGCGGCACCCGGGTGTCGCGCAGGACGGCGGCCAGCCCTTCCGGGGACGGCCGCCGGGCAGGTTGCCTCGGCAGTACGGCCCCGTGCGCCGCGCAGGTCCAGTCGCTCGACCACAGACCCGGCGGGCGCACCGGCCTGGCGCACCGCGGGCAGGTGGGCTCGGCCCTCACGACAACCTACGGTCGTCCCCGCGCGCGGCCGAGTCAAGTCGCTTGACGTCCGCTATACGCCCGGGTGGGCCGACAATGGCCGGGTGAGCGTCGTGCGCTGTGTGGGGGCCATCGTCCGGGACGAGGCGGGACGGCTGCTGGTGGTGCGGCGGGGACGGCCGCCCGGCGAGGGGCTGTGGTCGGTGCCGGGCGGGCGGGTGGAGCCCGGCGAGTCCGACCCGGCGGCGGTGGCGCGCGAGGTCCTGGAGGAGACCGGCCTGGCGGTGACGGTGGGCGCGCTGACCGGGACGGTGCGCCGGCCGGGGCCGGGCGGCGTGACGTACGAGATCCACGACTACGCGGCGACGGCGGTGGGCGGCGCGCTGCGGGCGGGCGACGACGCCGCCGAGGCGCGCTGGGTGACCCCGGCGGAGCTGCGGGCGCTGCCGACGAGCCCGGGGCTGGTGGCGGCGCTCACGGAGTGGCGGGTGCTGCCGCCTCCTTCGCCGGGCCGGTGACGACCGCCACGCCCCGGCGGTCCGCCAGCCGGACGACCAGCGCCGCGTACAGCAGCAGCGGGACCACGTCGGCGACCACGGCCGCCCAGGGCACCGCGCCCTGCTCCAGGTCCAGCCGCCCGAACGCGGCCGGGAGCAGGAACGCCACCACGTTGTTGATCACGTGCAGGGCGACCGACGCCTCCAGCCCGCCGGTGCGGACGGTCAGCCAGCCCGCGACCGCCCCGAAGCAGAAGATGTCGAGGATGCCCCAGCCGGTGTAGCCGTGCCCCGCAACGAACAGGGCGGAGGTGATACAGATGGCGGGCCAGGGCGTGCGGAACACCACCGACAGGCGGCGGGCCAGGCCCCCGGTGCGGCCCTCCAGGGTGCAGCTCCCGAGGGACTGGAGCAGCCAGCCGCGGAAGAAGTACTCCTCGGCGGTGGACTGGAGCGGCACCAGCAGCAGCACGATCAGCAGCGGCGTGAGGAACGCGCCCCAGCCGACCCAGGCCCCCTCCTCGGCGGGCTCGTCGACCAGCGGGCTGACCGCCCAGGCCATGGCGAACGACACCGCGCAGGCCCCGGCGGCCAGGCCCGCGCAGGCCCCCAGCCAGTCCCAGCGGATCCGGCCCGCCACCGAGGACAGGGTGCCGGGCCGCCGTCGCTGGAACACCAGCGCCGCCAGCGGGACGAACGGCAGGAACACCGCCAGGCCGACGAGGGTGAACGCCAGCTCGGCGTTGGTGTCGGCCAGCAGCGGGCCGCGCTCCAGCCGTTCCGACAGGGCGGCCGACAGGCTCATGCCGTGGCTCAGGGCCTCCACGACCGTCCAGACGAGCACCACCGGGACCAGCGTGACCAGGCCCGCGAACAGGATCGCCACCGTGCCCGCGATCGGCCGCCACCAGCGCTGCACCGGGGTGCGGGCCATCCGGTGGTACGGCAGGCCCGGGGGGACCTCGACGATCCACGGCCCCCGGACCGGCTGCTGCCCGTACGGCTGCGGCCACGCCGGGGGCTGCCCCCAGGCCGGGGCGGGCGGCTCCAGCGGCGGTGCGAAGTCGGGGCGCGGCCTCACCGGCGGCGCGACCGGTACGGGCGCCGGGTCTACGGGCGCCGCGTCGGGCCGGGCGGGTTCCGGGTCGGGTGAAGCCCAGTCCGCCGCGCCCTCACCGACACGCTCCTCGCCCACAGGGCCCCCCGTCCGCGTCCGTCCGTCGCCGTCTGACCGTCGGACGAATGGTACGCGGGGCTCAGTTCCTGGGCGGTTCGAACGTCTTGCGGCGGGTCAGCCCGGCGGCCCGGCCCTTGGCGGCGACGACCAGCGCCATCTTGCGGGACGCCTCGTCGATCATCTCGTCGCCGAGCATCGCCGCGCCCCGCCGTTCGACGGTGGTGTAGTACTCGTAGGCGTCCAGGATCAGCTCGGCGTGGTCGTAGTCGTCCTGGTCGGGGGAGAAGACCTCGTTGGCGGCCTCGATCTGGGAGGGGTGCAGCACCCACTTGCCGTCGAAGCCGAGCGCGGCCGAGCGGCGGGCGACCCGGGTGAAGGCCGCCACGTCGCGGACGTTGAAGTAGGGGCCGTCGATGGCCTGCAGGTCGTGGGCGCGGGCGGCCATGAGGATCCGCATCAGGATGTAGTGGTAGGCGTCGCCCTCGGTGTAGCCGGGCGGCTGCTCCCCCACCACCAGGGTCCTCATGTTGATCGAGGCCATGAAGTCGCCGGGCCCGAACACCAGGGTCTCCAGCCGGGGCGAGGAGGCGGCGATGGCGTCGATGTTGACCAGGCCCCGGGCGTCCTCGATCTGGGCCTCGATGCCGATGCGGCCGGGCTCCAGGTCCATGGCGGCCTCGATCTGGGTGAGCAGCCGGTCCAGCCACCGCACGTCGTCGGGCTCGGAGACCTTGGGCAGCATCAGGCAGTCCAGCCGGGCCCCGGCGCCCTCCACGACCTCGATGACGTCCCGGTAGGCCCAGCGGGTGCGCAGGTCGTTGACGCGGACCACCACGGTCCTGCCGTCCCAGCCGCCCTCGTTCAGCGCGGCGACGACGGTGCGGCGGGCCTCCTCCTTGGCGGCGGGGGCGACGGCGTCCTCCAGGTCGAGGAAGACCTCGTCGGCGGGCAGGGTCCGGGCCTTGGCGATGAAGCGGGGGTTGCTGCCCGGGACGGCGAGTGTGGATCGGCGCGCGCGCATGCCCGGATGCTATCCACCGGGCGTGCGGAGGTACTCGACGGCCAGCCGGGCGGCGGTGCCGATGACGGCGTCCGCCCGGGGCAGCACGGCGGCGGTGCTGACGCTGCGGGTGAACACCGCGACCGCGTACCGGCCCCCGTCGGGGTACTCCACCACCCCGGCCTCGTTGCGGATGGTCGGCAGGGTGCCGGTCTTGCCGCTGACCCGCACGTCGTCGTAGGGGAACCCGGACGCCAGCCGGTGCGGCCACACCTGCAGGCCCAGCAGCCGCCGCATCTGGGCGCAGTGCGCGGCGGGGGCGGCCTCGTCCCGCCAGATCGCCGCCAGCAGCCGGGCGGTCTCGGCGGGGGTGCTGCGGCTGGTGCGGGCCGGGTCCAGGGCCCCGAGGCGGCCGAGCATGCCGGGCTCGTCGAGCACCGCCCACAGTTCGTCGCGTTCGGCGACCCCGGCGTCGGCGACCATCGAGTCGAACAGGGCGCGGCAGTCCCCGGCGACGTGGGTGCGGTGCAGGCCCAGGTCGGCGAGGACGGCGTTGACGGTGGCGACGCCGACCCGGGCGAACAGGGCGTCGGCGGCGGCGTTGTCGCTCACCGTGATCATGAGGGCGGCCAGGTCGCGCAGCGAGATCGTCACCTCGTCGCGCAGCATCGCCAGCCCGGTCGGCCCGGCGGTGCGGTCGGCGGGCCGCAGCGTGACGCGCTCGGTGAGGTCCAGGGCCCCGGCGGCGGCCCGCCGGTGCAGCGCCACCAGCAGCGGCAGCTTCATCACCGAGGCGACCACCACGGGCTCGTCGGGGCGGACGCCGACGCGGCGGCCGGTGTCCACGTCGAGCGCCGCGAGCCAGCCGGTGACCCCGGCGTCGCGGAAGGCCTCCTCGATGCGGGCCCGGACGCGTTCGGCCCTGCGCTCGGTCACGACAGGAACCCCGAGGCGGGGCGGGCGACCACGCGGCGGGGCGCGGTGCGTTCCAGCGGCACCATCCCGGCGTGGCGGCGCAGCACGCCGGTGGCGATCTCGGTGAAGCGTTCGACGGCGCGTTCCAGCACGGGGTCGCGGCGGCCCTTGGGCCAGGCGCAGGAGGTGCGCAGCGCCAGCGGGTCACCGGCGATCGGCCGCCAGACCACGCCGTCGGTGTCCTCCACGCGCGGGGTCAGCGCCACCGCCGTGCCAGCCAGCACCAGGCCCACGGCGAACTGGGGGTGCCGGGCCTGGTGGACGGCGGCGGGCTCCAGCCCGTGGCGGCGGCAGGCCGCCAGCAGTTCGTCGTGCGCGCCGGGCGCGTCCTCGCGGGGGAAGACCACGACCTCCCGCCCGTCCAGGTCGGCCGGGTGCAGCGGGCCGCCCCCGGCCTGCGGCGCCCCGGCGGGCAGCAGCGCCCCGACCGGCTGGGCGAGCATGGGGCCCAAGGCGAAGTCGCGGGTGTCGGCGGGATGCCGGAGCACGCCCACGTCGAGCGTGCCCTCGGCCAGGGCCCGGCACTGCTCGGCGGTACCGATCTCGCGGGGCTCCAGCCGTACGTCCGGGCAGTGCTCGCGGAACTCGGCGATCAGCGCGGCCAGCACCGCGCCGCCCAGGTCGGCGGGCAGCCCGGCCCGCAGCGTGCCGACCGCGCCGAGCCTGGCGCGGGCCGCCAGCGAGTAGATCCGGTCCACCCGGGTGAGGATGTCACGCGCCTCGTCCAGCAGCAGGCGGCCCGGGGCGGTCAGCTCGACGTGCCGGCTCGACCGGTCGAACAGCCGGATGCCCAGCTCCTTCTCCAGCCGCTGGATGCGCTGGCTGAGCGGCGGCTGGGCCATGCCGAGCCGCTCGGCGGCGTGCCCGAAGTGCAGTTCCTCGGCCACCGCCACGAAGCACTCCAGATGCCCGACGAGGTTCATGACCTGGCTCTATATCCGTTCTGATATCGACATCGACACCATATGAACTTGGACATCGAACACTAGCGGGTGTTTCCCTGGAAGCGGTTGACGGACTCAGGGGGTTTCGAGAATGCGCAGGTGGGGAGTGGTCGCGGCGGTCGTCGCCGCGGCCGTGCTCGCGGGGGCGGGCCTGGCGTGGTGGTGGACGCGGGACGACGGCGGCCCGGAGGAGGTCGCCCGCGGCTACACCGCGGCCTGGCAGCGCGGCGACTACGCGGCCATGCGGGCGCTGGCCGACGACCCGCCCGCCGACTTCGCCGAACGGCACGCCCGGATGCGCGCCGACCTCGGCGTCACCTCTCAGCGGATCACGGTGGCCTCCCTCGGCTCACCGAAGGACGGCACCGCCGGAGGGTCCTTCGAGGCGAGCCTGACCCTGTCCGGCGGACGGGTCTGGACGTACCAGGGGACGCTGCCGCTGGTGAAGCGGGACGGCGAGTGGCGGGTGGACTGGACGCCCCAGGTGCTCCACCCCGAGCTGCGGGACGGACGGCGGCTGCGGACGTCGCGCGCCTGGCCGGAGCGGGCCCCGATCCAGTCCGCCGAGGGCGTCTCCCTCGTCGGGCACTCCTCCGGCTCCGTGCAGCAGCTCGTCGGCACCGTCGGGAAGCTGACCGCCAAGGACGCCAAGACGCTCGGCGCGCCGTACCGGGAGGGCGACCCCGCCGGGGTGTCCGGGCTGCAGCAGCAGTACGAGCGGCGGCTGGCGGGCACCCCCGCGCAGGCCGTGCAGGTCGTGGACGGCGACGGGGACGTGGTGAAGACCCTGCGGCGGTTCGGCGGCGAGGACGGCGAGCCGCTGCGCACCACGATCGACCCCGACGCCCAGCGGGCGGCCTCGCAGGCCCTCGCCGACGTGGACAGGCCCGCGTCGCTGGTCGCGATCAGGCCGTCCACCGGGGAGATCCTCGCGGTGGCCAACAAGCCCGGCGGCTACAACCGGGCGCTGATGGGCCGCTACCCGCCGGGCTCCACGTTCAAGATCATCACCGCCGCCGCGCTGGTCGCCGACGGGGTGTCGCCGTCCTCGACGGTCGCCTGCCCGGCCACCACCAACGTCGGCGGGCGCGAGTTCCGCAACTCCGAGTACCACGACTACGGCACGCTGCCGTTCCGGGACGCCTTCGCGCACTCTTGCAACACCACGTTCGCCCGGATGGCGGTGGACCGGCTCGGCGAGCGGCGGCTGGCCCAGGTGGCGCACCAGTTCGGGTTCAACGCGCCCATCATCGGCGGGCTGCCCGCCGTGCGCGGCGCGTTCCCCTCGACCCGGGACGACACGGGGCTGGCGGCGGCCTCGTTCGGGCAGGGCGAGGTGCTGGCCAGCCCGCTCAACATCGCCGCCGTGGCCGCTGCCGCCGCCGACGGCACCTGGCGCTCGCCCCGGCTCGTGTCCGCCGCCGACGCCTCCAGGGCCCTGGACGCCGACGGCCGCCGGCCCGAGGCCCCGCGCCGCCTGGAGCCGCGCGTGCACCAGGCGCTGCGGAGCCTGATGCCCGCCGTGGTCAGCGAGGGCACCGCCGCCGGGGTGGACTTCCCGTCCGGCACGGCGGGCAAGACCGGCACCGCCGAGTTCGGGTCCGGCGCACGGCCGCCCACGCACGCCTGGTTCGCCGGGTACCGGGGCGACGTGGCGTTCGCGGTCATCGTGGAGGGCGGCGGCACCGGCGCGGAGGCGGCGGCGCCGATCGCGGCCCGCTTCCTGCGGGGCCTGTAGAGTCCGGGGCATGGGCGAAGCGAGCGCCGCGCTGATCGAAGAGGCCATGAAGAAGTCGGCCCTGGTGTGGCTCACCCTGCCCGGCCTGCCGCAGCCCCGCGCCGCCTGGCACGTCTGGCACGACGGCGCCGCCTACGTGCTGACCGGCGGTGAGGGCGAGCAGCCGCTGCCCGGCCTGCCGGAGGCCGACCGGGTGCTGGTGACGGTGCGCAGCAAGGACAAGGGCGGGCGCCTGGTGTCCTGGACGGCCGCCTGTGAGGTCGTCGAGCCCGGCGGCGAACTGTGGGACACCGTCGCCCCGCTGCTGGCCAAGGAACGCCTCAACGCCCCCACCCACGAGGGGCAGCTCGAACGGTGGGCCGAGCACTCCTACGTCGTGCGGCTCGTGCCCACCGGCGAGGTGCCCGAGGCGCCGGGCGGGCACGACGGCGACTACGCCGCCGTGCGCCCGGTGCCCACCCCGGCCACCACCGCCGGGCCCCCGCCGCGCCTGCGGGGGGCCGGGCGGCGGCGCGCCGACCGCTGATCACAGGTTCAGCCGCCGCCCGCTCGCCAGGGCGTGCAGCTTGTCCGGGTTGGCCACCATGTGGATCGCGGTGACCCGCCCCGCCACGTCCATCTCCATCGTGAGGCTGCCGAACGGCTCCCGGCCGTTGTAGAACACCAGGCCGGGCACCCCGTTGACGTCGGCCCGCTCGATCCGCAGGTCCGTGGGCCGCACGCCGCGGAACTCCTGCCGCGTGATCCCCGCCATGAAACGGCCCACCTTGTCGGCGCCGTGGATGACGCGCAGCGCGGCCCGGACCTTGCCGCCGCCGTCGGTCCACAGGGTGACCTCGGGGGCCAGCACCTCCATGAGCCGGTTGACGTCGCCGCCGAGCGGTTCCTGGACGCGGCGCTCGGC
>DATADI010000551.1:0-4630 GCA_036258615.1 Thermomonospora sp.
CCGCCGCCGTCGCGCCCGCCGGCACCAGGCCCAGCGCGCGGCGCGGCAGGCCGAACGCGTCGGCCAGCAGCACCCCGACCGCCGCCAGCGCCACGATCAGCGCGGGCGCGACGGCCGCGTAGTCGATCGACTGGATCATCAGCCGCCTCCCAGCAGGGCCCGGACCGGGGCGGTGGTCAGGTCGAGCAGCAGCTTCGGCCACAGCCCGACCAGCAGGGTCAGCACGACCAGCGGCACCCAGGCCGCGTACTCCGAGGGGGTCAGGGCGGGGATCACGGCGGTCCGGCGGTCCTCGGCGACCGGCCCGTGCGTGACCTTCGCCAGCATCCGCAGGAAGTACGCCGCGGTCAGCGCCGCGCCGAGCCCGCCGACCGCCATGAACGTCACGAACGTCTCGCGGGGCAGCCCGCCGCCCGGCCGGTACGCGCCCAGCAGCGCCAGCATCTCGCCCCAGAACCCGGCCAGCCCCGGCAGCCCCAGGCTCGCCACCGACGCGAAGGTCAGGAACGCCGCCAGCCGGGGGGCCTTGGTGAGCATCCCGCCGCCGAGCGAGGCCAGGTCACCGGTGCCGTACCGGTCCTTGACGCCGCCCGCCAGGAAGAACAACAGCCCTGTGATGAGGCCGTGCGCGATGTTGCCGAACAGCGCCGCGTTCACCCCGACCGGGCTGAGCGTCGCGATGCCCAGCAGCACGAACCCCATGTGCCCCACCGAGGAGTACGCGATGAGCCGCTTGAGGTCGCGCTGCGCGAGGCAGGCCAGCGCGCCGTACACGATGCCGATCACGGCGAGCAGCCCGAGCCACGGCGCCCACACCTCCGCACCCTCGGGCGCGGCCGGGAGCGCGATCCGGACGAAGCCGTACGTGCCCATCTTGAGCAGCACCCCGGCCAGCAGCACCGAACCCACGGTGGGGGCCTCGGTGTGCGCGTCCGGCAGCCAGGTATGCAGCGGCCACATCGGGACCTTGACCGCCAGGCCCAGCCCGATCAGCAGGAACGCGGCGACCTGCATGCCGTGCGAGAGGCCCGAACCGTGCGCCTCGGCGATCCGCACCATGTCGAGGGTGCCCGCGTTGACCGCCACGAGCAGCAGCCCGACCAGCAGCACCCCGGAGCCCAGCAGCGTGTACAGGATGAACTTGTAGGCCGCCGCCCGCCGCCCCGGGCCGCCCCACAACGCGATCACCACGTACATGGGGATCAGGACGACCTCGAAGAACACGAAGAACAGCACCAGGTCGAGCGCCACGAAGGTGCCGAGCATGCCGACCTCGAGGACCAGCACCAGGGCGGTGAACAGCCGGGCGAGGCCCCCGGCCGGAGGGTGCCGCACCGTGTAGACCAGGCACAGGAACGTCAGCAGCGCCGTCAGCACCACCAGCGGCAGGGAGACGCCGTCCACCCCGAGGTGGAACCGCAGGTCGATGGACGGCGCCCACGACCAGTCCAGCTGGAGCTGCATGCGGGACGGGTCGCCGTGGTCGAACGCCGACGCCACCGCCAGGGCCAGCGCCAGGGTGATCCCCGACACGACCGCCCCGTAGCGGCGCACGGCGGCGTCCCCGCCCATGAACCGCTCCGCCGGGAGGAGCAGCAGCAGCGCCCCGGCCAGCGGCACCGCCAGCATGACGAGCAGGATCACAGCAGGACCACCACCCCGACCGCGATGACCAGGACACCGGCGAGCACACCGGTCAGGTAGGTCTGGGCGTTGCCGGTCTGGGTCCGGCGCAGCAGGCCGCCCGCGCGCCGCGACCACCCGGCGGCGCCCTCGACGGCCGCGTCGATCCCGTGCCGGTCGGCGGTGACCACGGCCCTGGCCAGTGCCCGCACCGGCCGGACGACCAGCGCGGCGTACACCTCGTCGACGTAGAACGCGCGGGCCAGCACCGTGCGCGCGCCGCCGAGCCGGTCGGCGGGGTCACGGGCGGGGTCACGGTTCCACGCGAAGTAGACGACGGCGGCCCCGGCGGCGGCCCACAGCAGCGACAGCACGGCGGACATCAGGTGCGGGCGCAGCTCCTCCGCGCCGAGGCCGAAGAAGCCGAGGATCGCGGCGGGCACCGCGAGCACCGCCACCGGCCCAGCCATCAGCATCGGCGCCTCACGCGGCGCGAACGACGACCGGGCCTCACCGAAGAACGTCATCAGCCACGCCCTCGTCACGTACGCGGCCGTCACCCCCACGGTGACGAGCAGCCCGATGTACACCACCCAGGCCAACGCGCCCGGCAGATGCGCCGGTGGGGTGACGTCCTCCAGCGGCGTATAGGCGAACCACCCGTAGTCCTCCGACGTGCCGTTCTCGGCCGCCGCGTGCCGGGCGCCCTCGATGAGGGAGTCCTTGCTGAAGAAGCCGCTGACCGGCGGGAGCCCGATCAGCGCCGCGTACCCGACCGTCATCGACCAGAACGTGACCGGCATCGCCCGCCGCAGCCCGCCGTACCGCGACAGCAGGTTCGACCCGGCCACCAGGATCACGCACCCGGCGGCCAGGAACAGCAGCGCCTTGAACGCCCCGTGCGCGACCAGATGGAAGATCGCCGCGCTCTTCGCGCCGACCGCCAGGCCCGCCGCCATGTAGCCGAGCTGGCTGATCGTGGAGTACGCCAGGACCCGTTTGAGGTCGTCCTGGGCGAGGGCCGCCAGCGCCGCGCCCAGCATGGACACCACGGCCATCACCGCCAGCACGGTCAGCGCCGGGGTGGACTGCAGGAACACCGGATACAGCCGCGCCACCACGTAGATGCCCGCCGCGACCATCGTCGCCGCGTGGATCAGCGCGCTGATCGGCGTGGGGCCCGCCATCGCGTCCGGGAGCCAGGTGTGCAGCGGGAACTGGGCGCTCTTTCCGGCGACCCCGGCGAGCAGCAGCAGCGTCGCCGCCACCAGCGTGCCGTGCGGCAGTTGCGGCGCCCGCTCCAGCACCCCGTCGATGGTGAACGTGCCCGCGCCGACCCCCAGGACGAAGATCCCGAGCAGGAAGCCCACATCACCGAGCCGGGTCACCAGGAACGCCTTGACGGCCGCGCGGGAGTTGTCGCGGTCCTCCCAGTGGTGGCCGATGAGGAAGTACGAGCACACCCCCATGACCTCCCAGCCCACGTACAGGAGCAGGAGGTCACCGGCGTACACCACCAGCAGCATCGCGGCGGTGAACAGCGAGACGAACGCCGCGTACGACGAGTAGCGCGGGTCCTTGGACATGTAGGCGACCGAGTAGATCTGCACGGCCAGGGCCACGCAGCAGACCATCAGCCCGACCAGCGCCGCCAGTCCGTCCACCTGCAGGCCGAGGTCGATCCGCACCCCGCCGGTGGGGACGTACGTCAGCGTGCCGGTCCGGGCGCCCGGGTCGCGCCACACGGTGATCGCGACGATCAGCGCGAGGACGGTCGCCGCCGCGACGGGCACGCAGGCGATCAGCGCGGGCCCGTTGCGCCGCAGCCCCCGCAGCGCCAGGTCACCGGCCGCGCCCCAGCCGTACCCGGCGGTCTCCGGGCCGCCCCCGGTGACCGGCTCGGTCTCCGGGCGCGCCACCGGCAGCGGGGCGGTCGGGGCGTCGGGGGCGACGTCCGGCAGCCGCCGCGCCCCCAGCAGGCGGGACGTCCACGGGCCGAGCAGCATCCCCGCGAACGCGGCCAGGAACGGCAGCAGGATCGCGACCGAGGCGAGAACGATCACGTGTCGTCCCCCTCGGCCGCCGCCCCGACGCGCTCACGCTCGGGCTCGGGCTCCGGCTCGCGGCGAGACGGCCGTTCGGCTAGGGCGGCGAGCCGGTCCACCTCCACCATCCGGCGGTTGCGGAACACCAGCAGCACGATCGCCAGACCCAGGCCGATCTCGGCGGCGGCGATGACGATGGTGAACAGGGTCAGCACCTGGCCCCCGTGCAGCCGGTCCCGCCACAGCACGTCGAACGCGACCAGGTTGAGGTTGACGGCGTTGAGCATCAGCTCCACCGACATCAGCACGAGGATCGCGTTGCGCCGCGCCAGCACCCCGTACACGCCCACGGAGAACAGCAACGCGGCGACCACGACCGGATAGGCGGCATGCATCAGCCGTCGCCCTCCTCGGAGGCGGGGGTTTCGGACCGTCCTGGTTCCGCGGGACCGATGTCCGAACGGGACAGCACGATCGCGCCGACCAGCGCGGCCAGCAACAGCACCGACAGCACCTCGAACGGCAGCACCCAGGTACGGAAGATGCTGCCGCCCAGCGGCTCGGCCGCCCCGTGCCCGGCGTCCAGCTCGATGTACGCGTCATGGAAGCCCATGACCAGCACGGTGATCAGCACCGCGGCGGTGGCGACCGCGACCGCCAGCGCCACCCACCGGTTGCCGGAGTCCAGCGGATCGTCGTCGCCGGCCCTCGGCAGCGGCCCGATCGGCGCGCGGGTCAGCATGATCCCGAACAGCAGCAGCACCACGACCGCGCCGACGTAGATGAGCACCTGCACCCAGGCGACGAACTCGGCGGTCAGCACCAGGTAGCCGCCGGCCAGCGCGCCGAAGGAGACCACCAGCCACAGCGCCGCGTGCACGAGCTGCCGGGTCGTCACCACCAGCACCGCCGAACCGACCGCGACCACGCCCAGCAGCGTGAACACGATCTCCTGGCCGGTC
>DATADI010000552.1:0-3254 GCA_036258615.1 Thermomonospora sp.
GGCCGCCGCGTCCCTGCTGGCCGGTGCCCTGGCTATGCGCCTGCGCGACGCGTAGCCCGTCAGGTGGTGGTCTGCTGGCGGCTCAGCGTGGCCTGGGAGGAGGTGTTGCCCGACAGCATCTTCTCCCGGGTGCCGAACCAGGAGTACAGCACGCTGCCGTCCCCGCGCGGGGTCAGGGTCACGTAGCCGGACGCCGCGTCCTCGCAGTTGCCGCCCGGCTCGTTGCCCTGGGTGATGACCTCGTACATGACCACCTTGGAGGACGTGACCGACTCCACGCGCAGGGTGCCGGAGCACACGAAACCGGTGTAGCTGGAGGTGCCGGTCTCCGACCCCTCGGTCAGCGTGAGGGTGGCGTCGAAGTTGCGCTTCTCGCCGTCGTTGTTGTGGTAGTAGCCGGTGCCGGTCCAGGTGCCCGCGAACGTGGCGGTGACGGCACGCGGGTTCAGCGGCGTCGAGTCGGCGGGGGCCGGCAGCGTCCGGACCTCCGGGTCGTCCTCGGTGACCTTCACCACGACGAACGTCAGCGCGCCGAGCAGGGCCACCATGAGGACGCCGACGATGACGAAGATCGGCACGAGGTTGGCCCGATCGCGGCGCGGCGGCCCGGGCGGGCCCGGCGGCATCGGGGCGTACGGCTGGTAATGGCCCTGCATAACCCACTCCTGGAGCCTGTTCGCACGGGGGCGCGGGGGACGCCCCGGCGTACTTTGCCGACAATCATCCCCTTCGACGCCGGTCCTTGAGAGGAGGTTTCCCGTTCCGTCCCGAAAGTTCACCCTTCCGCCGAACGTCCTGCGGTGTTCCGGCCGCCCGGGCCGGCCGAAAATGGGTGGGAACTTTGTCGGGTTCGGATGGCATGCTTGGGTCGTGAGTGCGCGTTCGGTCAGTCCCGTCATCGTCGGCAGATCCAGTGAGCTGGACCGGCTGGAGAGGGCGCTGCGCGATGCCCCCGGGGCGGTGCTGGTGGGCGGCGAGGCCGGGGTCGGCAAGACCCGGCTGCTGCGCGAGTTCACCGCCCGGGTGACCGGCCAGGGGGCGCGGGTGCTGGTGGGCGGCTGCCTGGAGCTGGGCTCCGACGGCCTGCCGTTCGCCCCGTTCACCGCGATCCTGCGCGGGCTGGTCCGCGAGATCGGCATCGACGGGGTCGCCGCGCTGCTGCCGCGCTCGGCCACCGCCGGGCTCGCCCGGCTGCTCCCGGAGTTCGGCGAGCCGGAGACCGACGCCGCCACCGGCGAGGAGCGCGCCCGGCTGTTCGAGCTGGTGCTGACCCTGCTGGAGCGGCTGGCCGAGCGGTCCCCCACCGCCCTGGTGATCGAGGACGCGCACTGGGCCGACCGTTCCACCCGTGACCTGCTGGGCTTCCTGATCCGCAACGCGGGCACCGCCCCGCTGCTGATCATCGCGACGTACCGCACC
Organism: Thermomonospora sp.; assembly: GCA_036258615.1. GTDB lineage: Bacteria > Actinomycetota > Actinomycetes > Streptosporangiales > Streptosporangiaceae > Thermomonospora. Next base: position 1,420 of record DATADI010000552.1, read on the forward strand.
GACGAGCTGCACCGCACCCACCCGATGCGGCGGCTGCTGGCCGAGCTCGACCGGGTCGACCGCGTCCGCCGCACCGAGCTGACCCGGCTCACCCGGGCCGAGGTCGCCGAGCTGGCGCGCGGCCTGCTCGACGCCGAGCCGCCCGCCGGGCTGGTCGACCGGGTCTACGAGCGCAGCGAGGGCAACCCGCTGTTCGTCGAGGCGCTGCTGGACGGCGACGGCAGCATGGTCGGCGCGCTGCCGGAGTCCCTGCGCGACCTGCTGCTGGCCGCCGTGCAGCGCCTCCCGGAGGAGACCCAGGACGCGCTGCGGACCGCCAGCGCGGGCGGCACCCGCATCGAGCACACCCTGCTGGCCGCCGTGTCCGGGATGGACGACGCGACGCTCACCCGCGTGCTGCGGCCCGCCGTCGAGGCCAACGTGCTGGCGGTGGACGGCGACGGCTACGCGTTCCGGCACGCGCTGATCCGCGAGGCCATCCACGACGACCTGCTGCCCGGCGAGCACACCCGGCTGCACACCCGCTACGCCGAGGCCCTGGAGAACGATCCGGCGCTGGTGCCGTCCGGACGGCTGTGGGTGGAGCTGTCCCACCACTGGTACTCCGCCCACGACGCGACCTGGGCGCTGGTCAGCGCGTGGCGGGCGGCGGGTGACGCGCGCAAGGCCGTCGCCTACCCCGAGTGCCTGGCCATGCTGTCACGCGTCCTGGAGCTGTGGGACAAGGTGCCCGACGCCCGCGAGCGCATCGGCATCGCCCGCGACGAGCTGCTGGAGCAGACGGTCACGGCCGCCGACCTGGCCGGGGAGTACGAGCGGGGCATCAAGCTCGCCACCGCCGCGCTCCGCGAGATCGAGCCGCTGGGCGACGACGCCCGCTGCGCCGCCCTGCTGGAGCTGCGCGGCCGGATGGCCTACGAGCTGGCGCGGCCGAGCTACATCGACGACCTGCGCGCCGCCGCCCAGCGGCTGCCCGCCGAGCCGCCCAGCGCGGTACGGGCCCGGGCGCTGGCGTCGCTGGCCCAGTACGCCCGCCTGATCAGCGGCAACGAGGAGGCCGACGCCGCCGCCCGCGAGTCGCTGGCCATCGCCCGGCGCATCGCCGACACCGACGCCGAGGTGCACGCCCTGCTCACGCTGTTCTGTGTGGACATCGACTACGACGGCGGGCTGGAGGAGATCCTGGAGGTCGAGCGGATCGCCCAGCGGTCCGGCAACCAGCATCCGCTGCTGCGCGTGGCGGTGCTGCGCTCGCACTTCCTGGAGGGCTCCGGCCGCCACGAGGAGGCCGCCGAGGTGGCCCGCAAGGGCGTCGAGCTGGCCCAGGAGTTCGGGCTGGCGCGCACCCAGGGCAGCTTCCTGTCGATCAACATGGCCGAGCCGCTGGTCTCGCTGGGCCGCTGGGACGAGGCGCTGACCTGCCTGCGCCGCGCCCTCGACCAGGACCCGGCGATCGGCATCCGCACCTCCCTGCACGTGCTGTCCGGCGAGGTCGCCCTCGCCCGCGGCGACCTGGCCGAGGCCGAACGGCAGCTCGCCCCGGCCAGCGAGATCATGTGGCCCAAGACCCAGGACTACTTCGCGATGCTGCGCCTGGAGTCGGCGCTGCGGCTGGCGCAGGGCCGCCCCGAGGAGGCCCTGGCGTCGGTGCGGCACGTGCTCGACAACCCCGGCCTGCCCGACGACGCCCGGTACGCCTGGCCCGTCCTCATCATCGGGGCGGGGGCCTGCGCCGAGCTGCCCGACCGCGACGCCGCCCGGGAGATGCTCGCGGCCATCGAGCGCCGCGCCGCGGGCCTGACGGTGCGCGGCCCGCTCCAGGAGGCCCACCAGAA
>DATADI010000553.1:0-33045 GCA_036258615.1 Thermomonospora sp.
GTGGGCGCCGACGCCCGACCCGGGTGAGGAACCGCCGGACCCGGGCCCGTCGTCGCCCGCGCCGCCGACGTCCCCGCCGCCGTCGCCGACCCCGCCGCCGAGCCCGCCCAGCCCGAAGCCGACGCCTCCGAAGCCGACGCCGCCGGACCCGACCTCGCCGGGCCCGCCCTCGCCGGGGCCGACCACGCCTCCGCTCCCGACCCCGACGCCGCGTCCGTCCCCGACCGCGAACCCGTCACCGTCCTCCTCGGACACGCCCTGAGCCACGGCGGTCAGACGACCGCCGCCCCCTCGACCGGGGTCTCACCCCTCCGAACCAGCAGCGCGATGAGCGCCGCCGCCAGGGCGACGGCTCCGGCGACGGTCATCGAGGTCTCGAAGCCGTCCATGAAGGCCAGGTGGCTGCCGGTGGTGATGGCGTCGGCGGCCGGTGCGGGCGTGCCCGGCGGGACCGGGGCCACGCCCTGGGCGACGAACTCGGTCTGCTCGGCCAGGCCGTGCGCCGCCTGGTCCGGCACCCCGGCCCCGGTGAGCCGGTCGAACAGGACGTCGCCGACGCGGGTGGACAGGATCGTGCCGAGCACCGCGGTGCCCAGGACCCCGCCGACCTGCGAGGCGGTCTGCTGGAGGCCGCCGGCGACCCCGGCGAGGTGGGCGGGCGCGTTGCCCACGATCGCCTCGGTGCCCGCCACGATGACCAGCCCGAACGCGAGTCCGATCAGCACGAACCACGGCCACAGCTCCCCGTAGGGGGCCTGGACGCCGATCCGGGAGAGCCCGAACATCGCGGCGGCGGTCAGCAGCATCCCCAGCACCAGCGGCACCCGGGGCCCGAACCGGTTGGTCAGCGCCCCCGCGATGGGCGAGGCGACGATGAACACGCCGGTCATGGGCAGCAGCCGGACCCCGGCGTCCACCGGGCTCATCCCGTGCACCTGCTGGAGGTACAGGGTGATGAAGAAGATCGTCCCGAACATCGCGAAGAAGCCGAGGACGATCAGCCCGGTCGCCGCCGACAGCGACGCCGACCGGAACAGCCCCAGCGGCAGCAGCGGGTGCCGGGTGCGCAGCTCGACCGCCACGAACAGCGCGCCGAGGACCACGGCGGCGGCGAACGACCACAGCGGCACCGCCGCCCCGAAGCCGTCCTCACCGGCCTTGATCAGGCCCCAGACCAGGGCGAACAGGGTCCCCGACAGCAGCGCGACACCGGGCAGGTCCAGCGCGGCCCGGTCCTCCTCGTCACGGGACTCGCGGATCACCCAGTACCCGACGGCCAGCGCCACCAGCCCGAGCGGCGCGTTGAGGAAGAACACCGACTCCCAGTTGACGTGCTCCACCAGCAGGCCGCCGACGATGGGGCCGCCCGCGATGGAGACGCCCACGGTCGCGCCCCAGATGCCGAGCGCGGCGTTCAGCTTGTCCGGGGGGAAGGTGTTGCGCAGGATCGCCAGCCCGGCCGGTTGCAGGAGCGCCCCCGCGAAGCCCTGCACCACGCGCCAGAAGATCACCATGCCGAGCCCGCCGGACACGCCGATCATCACCGAGGCCACCGCGAAGCCGATCACCCCGGCGAGCAGCACCCGCTTGCGGCCGTACCGGTCGGCCAGCTTCCCGGCGGGGATCAGCGAGACGGCCAGCGCCAGCAGGTAGGCGTTGGTCACCCACTGCAGCCCGGACAGGCTGGCCCCCAGGTCGGCGGCGATGGCGGGGTTGGCGATGGAGACCACGGTGGCGTCCAGGCCGACCATCATCACGCCCAGCGCGACGGCCAGCAGCGTCAGCCAGGGATGGCCCCGCCCGCGACGGCCCGCGCGGCTTCGTGCGCCGGGTGGTCGCGGACCGGGTGCCAGCAGTTCCGGGCTCGCCGAATGCGACATGAGGACCTCCTGAGGGGATGTGACGGCCATCGCCAAGCTGTCATAGACTGACAGATGTCGTCAAACGACGAGAGTCAGCAATGGACATGATTCAGCTCACGACAGATTTCAGCCGCTGCCGGTTGGCAGCCGATGACCGCGCCGCTACACTGCGCCCATGACCGCCACCGAGACCCCGCCGGTCGGGCGGCGCGAACGCAAGAAGCAGCGGACCCGCGAGGCCCTCATCGAGGCGGCCTTCACGCTGTTCGGCGAGAAGGGCTTCGACGCCACCACGGTCGAGGAGATCGCCGACGCGGTGGACGTGTCGTCGCGGACGTTCTTCCGCTACTTCGCGTCCAAGGAGGACGTGGCGCTCACCTTCCAGGCCGACCTGCACGACGCCGTGCTGCGGTCGCTGGCGGAGCGGCCCGCGCACGAGCCGGTGATGACCGCGCTGCGGCGGGCGGCGGTCGGCACGGTCCTGGCCTGCGAGCGGGGGGAGCTGGGTTTCGACCCCAGCCGGTTCCGGTGCCTGATGGACCTGGTCGGCGACAGCCCCACGGTGCTGGCGGGCAGCCTGGAGCACGCCCAGAAGAAGCAGTCCGACCTCACCCGGGCGGTGGCCGCGCGGATGGGCGTCGACCCCGGCGAGGACCTGCGGCCCCACGTGGTGGCCGCGAGCGCGGTGTCGGCCTTCCAGGCGGCGGGCGACGTCATCCGCTGCGGAGTGCTCGGCTTCGGTGCCCTGTCGGAGGCGGTGGACGCCGCGTTCGCCCTGATCGAGGAGGGGCTGAACTTCCCGTCGGCGTCCGGCGGGGTCAGTCCGCCGCGCTGAGCACCAGGCCGCTGGTCGGCACCCCGGTCCCGGCGGTGACCAGCACGTTCCGCACGCCGGGCACCTGGTTGACCGCGGTGCCGCGCACCTGGCGCACGGCCTCGGCGATGCCGTTCATGCCGTGGATGTACGCCTCGCCGAGCTGTCCGCCGTGCGGGTTGACCGGCAGCCGGCCGCCCAGCTCGATCCCGCCGTCCCGGACGAGGCCGGGGGCCTCGCCGCGTCCGCAGAAGCCCAGTTCCTCCAGCTGGAGGAGCACGAACGGGGTGAAGTGGTCGTACAGGACGGCGGTCTGCACGTCGGCGGGCGACAGGCCCGACTGCCGCCACAGCGCCGCCCCGACGACGCCCATCGCGGGCAGCGCCGCCAGGTCGCCCTCGTAGTAGCTGAACATCATCATCTGGCCCGGTCCGGTGCCCTGGGCCGCCGCGGTGACCAGCGCGGGCGGATGCGGCAGGTCGCGGGCCCGGTCGGCGCTCGTGACGACCAGGGCGACCCCGCCGTCGGACTCCTGGCAGCAGTCCAGCAGGTGCAGCGGGTCCACGATCCAGCGGGACGCCTGGTGCTCCTCCAGGGTGATGGGCCGCCCGTGGAACCACGCCTTCGGGTTGGTGGCGGCGTGCCGGCGCATCGCCACCGCGACCCTGCCGAAGTCCTCGCTGGTCGCACCGTACTCGTGCAGGTAGCGGCGGGCGTGCATCGCCACCCAGGCGGCCGGGGTCGCCAGGCCCCACGGCAGGTGCCAGGAGAACTCCAGCCCGGTCGAGGTCTCCGCCCGCCCGGCGTGGTCGTTGGCCTGGCCGAAGCGGCGGCCCGACCGTTCGTTGAACGCCCGGTAGCAGACCACCACGTCCGCCTGCCCGGTCGCCACGGCCATCGCCGCGTGCGCCACCGTCCCGCACGCCGCGCCGCCGCCGTACTCCACGCGGGAGAAGAACCGCAGCGCGGGGATGCCCAGCTCGCGCTGCACGGCGATCTCCGCGCTGGTGTCCTGGGTGAACGTCACCAGCCCGTCCACGTCGGCCGGGGTGAGGCCCGCGTCGCGGATCGCGGCCAGGCACGCCTCGACGGCCAGCCGCAGTTCCGAACGTCCGGACTCCTTGGAGAACTCGGTGGCCCCGATACCGACCACGGCGGCCTTGCCCGACAGGCTCACGAGCCGTCCCCCTTCAGCCGTACGGTCGCGGTGACGTGGTCGCCGAGGCTCACCGCGCCGCGCACCTCCAGCGTCGTGGCGTCCACCCGTCGGGCGTACAGCCGCAGCGTGTCCCCCGCGTAGGCGGGGACGCCGAGCCGGACGGCGATGCCCGTGAGGCGCGCCCCGGGAACGGCGGTCGTCGCGGCCCGCTGCACCAGGCCCATGGTGGTCAGGATGTTGAGGAAGATGTCCTTGGTGCCCTGCGCGCGGGCGAGCGCCGTGTCATGGTGCACGGGGGTGAAGTCCCTGGTGGCCAGCGCGGTCGCGATGACGAACGTCGGGGTCAGCGGAATCTCCAGCAGCGCGGGCTCCTCCGGTGCCGACGGCGGCTCCGGGTCCGCGTCGGCGGGGGTCCACTGCGGCAGGACCAGGTCGTCGTCGATCCGCTCGAAGGTCACGGTGACGGGCATGCCGATGGCGACGTCCTCCGGCGGGCAGCCGAGCACGTTGCCGACCATCCGCACGCCCTCCTCCAGCTCGATCAGCGCGACGGCGTAGGGCGGGGTGCGTCCGGGCACCGGCGGGTGGTGGTGGACGACGTAGCTGTGGACGACTCCGCGTCCGCTCGCGACGGTGTGGTCCCGGTTGACCGAGTGGCAGTGCGGGCACATCGGGCCGGGCGGATGCCGCAGCGCCCCGCAGTCGGCGCAGCGCTGGATCCGCAGCTCGCCCTTGTGGGCTCCCTCCCAGAAGAAGCGGGTGTCGAGGCCGATCGCGGGCCGCAGCGGGGACCCGCCGGAGGAGGGCCTCGACGGCCTGGGCCGGAACTTCAGCACGCGGAACAGCATCTCGGCGACCCGTTCGCCCGCCTCGTCGTACCAGGTCTGGTACCAGGTGACGAAGCACCCCTCCCCCAGGCCCGTGCGCTTGGGCCCGGTCAGGCCGCCGAACCGCATGGTCGAGGTGAGCCGCTCGCCGTGCCGCACGTACCGGTCATAGGTCTGCTCGCAGTTGGTGGCGACGACGCCGGTGAACCCGTCCTCGTCCAGCAGGCGCAGCACCTCGTCGGCGGCCGATCCGCCCCTGCCGGGCACCAGGCCGGGCATCGACCAGACCTGGATCATCGCGGGCGGCGCGTGCCCGCCCTCGTGCCAGGCCGGGTCGGGGTCGCCGAGCGCCTGGGTCCAGTTCCGGATCATCGGCTCGTTCACCGGGTCGGGGCACGGCGGGGCGGGCCGCTCGCCCCGCGCCGCCAGCCGCTCGGCGGCCCGCGCCGCCCGGTCGCTCATCGCGGCGCCCTCGGCAGGCCGAGGCCGATCATCGCGATCAGCTCCCGCTGGATCTCGTTGACCCCGCCGCCGAAGGTGAGGACCACCGCGCCCTTGACCCCGTGGTCGAGCCGCTCCACGAACGCGGCGGTCGCCGGGTCGCCCGGGTCGCCGTGACGGGCCAGGACGTCGCCGATGATCCGGCCGATCTCCTGCATCCGCTCCGAGCCGTAGACCTTGGTGGCCGAGGCGTCGGCGGCCCCCAGCCAGCCCAGGTCCTGGTTGGCCGCGACCTGCCAGTTGAGGAACTCGTTGACCCGCAGGTACGCGTACACCCGGGCCAGGGCGCGGCGCACGTCGGGCTCCTCGATGAGCGGGCGGCCGTCGAGCCCGGCGGTGGTGCGGGCCCAGCGCTCGAACCGGTCGTGGAGGTGGCCGATGTTGCCCGCCGGGCCGAGGGTCACCCGTTCGTGGTTGAGCTGGTTGACGATGAGGTCCCAGCCCTTGTTCTCCTCGCCGACGAGCATGTCCGCCGGGACCCGGACGTCCTGGTAGTAGGTGGCGTTGGTGTGGTGGCGGCCGTCCATGGTGACGATGGGCGTCCAGGAGAAGCCGGGGTCGCGGCAGTCCACGACGAGCATCGAGATGCCCCTGTGCTTCTTCGCGCCCGGGTCGGTGCGGGCGGCCAGCCAGATGTAGTCGGCGTGGTGGGCCCCGGAGGTGAACACCTTCCGCCCGTTCACCACGTAGTGGTCGCCGTCCCGGACGGCGGTGGTGCGCAGCGAGGCCAGGTCGGTGCCCGCCTCGGGTTCGCTGTAGCCGATCGCGAAGTGGCACTCGCCGCGCAGGATGCGCGGCAGGAAGAACCGTTTCTGCTCCTCGGTGCCGTACTGCAGGATCGTCGGGGCCACCGAGTTCAGCGTGATGATCGGGTACGGGACCTCGGCGCGGGCGATCTCGTTGGCGAGGATCTGCTGCTCCACGGGGCCGTACCCGCGTCCGCCGTACTCCTGCGGCCAGGCCACGCCGAGCATCCCGTCCGCGCCGAGCCTGCGGCAGTGCTCCATGTACGCGGGCCCGAACGGGTCCTCGGCGATCTCGGCGCGCTGCGCGTCGGTGAGGCAGCCGCGGAAGTAGTCGCGCAGTTCGGCGCGGAGCCGCCGCTGCTCGTCGGTCAGGTCGATGAACACCGGCTCCCCCTAGACGATCGCGTGAGTGACGGCGTCGAGCTGCGCCTCGGCCCCGCCGAGGAGATGCGCGTAGTGCTTGCCCCACGCGAAGTACCGGTGCAGCGGGTACGTCACGTCGAGCCCGATGCCGCCGTGCAGGTGCTGGCACGTGTAGAGGGCCTTCAGCACCGGATCGCAGGCGTTGTAGGCGGCGATGGCGAGGACCTCGTCGGTGTCGTCCGCGTCCACCGACATCCGCCACACCCCCGCCCACATCGCCACGTCCACGGCGCGTTTGGCGATGTAGACGTCGGCGATCTGCATCGTGACGGCCTGGAAGCCCGCCAGCGCCCGGCCGAACTGCTCGCGCGTCCTGACGTGCTCGGTGGTCAGCGTGAGCGCCCCGTCGATCACCCCGGACACCAGCGCCACCGCACCGGCGACGGCCGAGCGCCGCAGCGTCCGCCACGCCGCCCCGTCGGCCTCGCCGCCCAGGAGCGCGTCGCCTCCGATCTGGACGCCGCGGAGGCCCACGCGCGACATCGGCTCCCCGGTCGCCGCCGGATGCGGGCTCAGATCCACCTCGGACGGCTCGACCAGGAAGACTCCCACGTCCGCGCCCTCCACCCGCGCGGGCACCAGGATCCGCGCCGCCTGCTCGGCGTAGGGGACGAACGTCTTGGCCCCGTCGAGCACGAAACCGTCGCCGTCGCGCCGGGCCGTCGCCCGCACCTCGCCCGTCAGGCCCGGCTCCCGGTACGCGCCGGTCAGGACCGTCTCCCCGGCCGCCAGCCCGGCGAGCGACGCCCGTTGCGCCGGGGTGCCGTGCGCCGCGATCGGCACGGCGGCCAGGCACAGCGAGGCGTACGCGGGGACCGGCGCGGCACGGGAGCCGATCTCGCGGAGGATCACGGCCAGGCCCACCGGCCCCAGCCCGGCACCGCCCGCGTCCTCCGGCAGGCACGCGCCCGGCAGCCCGGCCCGCCCGAGCGCCGTCCAGAGCCGCCGGGGGTCGGCGGAGGCCGCCTCCCGGTCCAGCAGCCCGGCGGCGAGGTCCCGTAGCTCCCGCCGGGTCTCGTCCAGGTCGAAGTCCACTCGGGCACTCCCTCCCCGCCGCCGTCTGCGCGACGGCCCCTCGGAGCCGCAAACTAGAACAGATTCTAGTTTCTGTCCAGAGGATCCGACTTCGGCCGCCACGCCAGGAACGGCAGGGAATGGAGACCGGCATCATCGCGGGTCGCCGGGCATGGGCGGATAACGCGTTCTCGCGGCCTGTAGGCTGGTCCCGGCAACCGACAGCACCCGGCCCGGCCGCCCGGCGGCCGGGGAACCCCGCCCAGGAAGGGCCCGCGACCGTGACCGCAGCGCCGATGCCCGCCGGCCCCCGCCCGGCCCGTTCCCGCAGCCAGCAGGAACGCCGCAGGAAGATCGTCAAGTCGGCGGCGGCGCTGGCCTCCCGGGGCGGCGTGGAGGCCATGCAGATGCGCACCGTCGCCGAGCGCGCCGGGGTCGCGCTGGGCACCCTCTACCGGTACTTCCCCTCCAAGATGGACCTCGTGGTCGCGGTGGTGGCCGAGGAGCTGGACCTGCTGGAGGGCAGCATCGAGCGGCGCCCGCCGTCCGGCGACACCCCCGCCGAGCGCGCCGTGGCGGTGCTGATGCGCGCGACCCGGGGGCTGATGCGCGAGCCGGAGCTGGCCGAGGCGCTGATCCGCGCGCTGATGCTGACCGACGTGCAGACCGGCTTCGGCGACCGGATGACCGACCTGCTGCTGCGGGCCGCGACCGGGCGCGCCGACGTGGCCGAGATCCCGCCGGGGGACCCGCGCCGGGCGCTGGTCAGGGCCCTGTCGAGCGCCTGGATCATGGAGATGATCGAGATGCTGCGCGGCCGGGCGGACACCGCCGAGATCCAGGCCCGGCTGGACGTGGCCGCCGCCCGGCTGATCGACTTCTAGGCCGCCGCTACAGCGAGGCGCTCCGGGCCTGGCCGATCATCGAGATGGCACCGTCGTCCACCTTGAACAGGTAGGTCGCCGGTTCCGCCAGGTCGCCCGTCCCGCCGAACCGCAGGCGCTGGCTGAGCCCCGGCACGTTCGCCGTCCGCAGGTAGGCGTTGACGGCCTCCGGGGTGGTGTGCCCGGCCCGTACCGCCGACAGGAACGCCAGCGCCGCGTCGTACCCCTCGGCCGTGTACAGGCCCGCGGGACGCCCGCCGAACGTCCTGCGGTACTGCTCGCGGAACCTGCGCACGGCCTCCCCGGGAGCGTTGGACGGGTCCATGCACGAGCAGTACAGGATGGTGCCCTCGGCCCTGGCCCTGCCCGCGATGGTGACGAAGTCCCTGGCCAGCGACTGGTCGGTGAGGTAGAAGCGGGCGTCCACGCGCTCGCGGCGCGCGTGCTGGATCAGCCGGGCCGCCGGGGCGTAGGACCCGGCGTAGAACACCGCGTCGGGGTCGGCGCGCCTGATCCGCGGCAGCGCTCCCGGGAAGGAGGCGGCCCGGGAGTTGATGCCGACGTTGGTCACCGCGACGCCGTTCGCCTTGAGCGCCGCGGTCATCTCCCGGGAGGTCTGGACGGTCCAGGCCTGCTCGTCACCGACCACGACCACCTTGCGGACCCGCCCCTCCCGGACCATGAAGTCGGCCAGCGACCGGACCGCCACGTCGGTCCCGGGGACGACACGGTGCCAGTACGCCCAGCCCTGCTTCGACAGCTGGGCCTGGGACGCGCCGGGCGACACCATCGGGATGCGCAGCCGTTCCAGGACGGGAGCCGCCGCCGCGGCCTCGGCGCTGAACCCCGGCCCGATCACGCCGACGGGATCGGTGTCCCCGATCCGCCGGGCCTCCACGGCGGCGCGCCCGCCCTCGCCCCCGGCGTCGAACGAGGTCAGCTCGACGCGGACGGCCGGGCCACTGGCGTTGTACTCGTCCACGGCGACCTTCGCGCCCTGGTACATCGCCTGCCCGACGGCCTGGGAAGGGCCGCTGAGCGCGCCGAGGAACGCCAGCCGCACGGAGCCGCCCGCCAGCGGAGGCGAGGTGCGCCGGCCGTTCCCGTCCCCGGGGTCGAGCAGGAACGCCGCCGCGCCCGCGACCGCCAGCAGGGCCGCCATGGTCACCGAACCCGCCACGATCCAGCGCCGCCTCCCCCGGGCCTCCGGTGCGGCCTGGGTCGTCCAGGGCCGCACGGGCGACGGCGAGGCCGACGGGGCCATCGGATGGGTCGTCGCGGGCGGCGGGCCGGGCGGCGGCGCGATGGGCGGAAGCCGGCCGGTGACCATCGTGGAGCCCTGCGCCAGCAGCTCGTCACGCGCGAACTGCCGGGTCGCCCCGACCTCCCCGAGCAGCTGGAGCAGCACGGCGTCGCCGCCCCGCCGCCGCGCCGGGTCCTTCATCAGGCAGGCGGCGACCAGCCCGGCCAGGCTCGGCGGCAGCACCGACAGGTCCGGTTCCAGGTTGAGGATGCGGTGCATCACCGCCGGGATCGAGTCGCCGCCGAACGGCGGGCGGCCGGTCGCGGCGAACAGCATCGTCCCCGCCCAGCTGAACAGGTCCGCCGCCGGGCCGATCGCGCCGCCCGCGACCTGCTCCGGCGCCATGTACGCGGGGGTGCCGACGACCTGGCTGGTCATGGTGACCGAGGAGGAGTCCAGCGCGCGAGCCACCCCGAAGTCGATGACCCGCGGCCCGTCCGGCCCCATCAGCACGTTCGGCGGCTTGAAGTCGCGGTGCACGATGCCCGCCTGGTGGATGGCGGCCAGCGCGGTGGCGGTGCCGATCGCCAGCCGGACCAGCGCCTCGGGGTCCAGCGGCCCCGACGCGTCCACCAGGTCCTTGAGCGAGGGGCCCGGGACGTACTCGCTGACGATGTACGGCCGGTCGCCCACGATGTCGGCGTCCAGGACCTGCGCGGTGCAGAACCCGGCGACCCGCTCGGCGACCTCCAGCTCCCGCACGAACCGTGACCGCGCCGCCGTGTTGCCGCTGAGCTGGGCGTGCAGCAGCTTCACCGCCACCTGGCGGCCCGCCGCGTCCCGGCCCAGGTAGACCACGCCCTGGCCGCCCTCGCCGATCCGCCCGGTCAGCTCGTACGCGCCCACCCGTTCCGGGTCGCCCGGCCGCAGGGGGGCGGCCCCCGGCCCCTCCGCGGTCACCTCGGTGCTCCCATATCGGCCGATCTTGCCTGCTTATCGCGTGCGGGGCCAAGTTCGACGGAAAACCCGACACTGGATGTCGGGTTTCGGTGCGAGGGTCGGACCATGACCGCACCACTGCAAGGGAAGATCGCGCTCGTCGCCGGAGCCACCCGGGGCGCGGGCCGGGGCGTCGCCACCGAACTCGGCGCGGCCGGGGCCACCGTCTACGTCACCGGCCGCACCACCCGGGAACGGCGCTCGGAGATGGGCCGCCCGGAGACCATCGAGGAGACCGCCGACCTCGTCACCGCCGCCGGCGGGCAGGGCGTCGCCGTGCCGTGCGACCACCTCGACCCCGCGCAGGTCCGCGCCCTGGTGGAACGCATCGACCGGGAGCAGGGCCGCCTCGACGTCCTGGTGAACGACATCTGGGGGGCCGACCACCTCATCGACTGGACGGGCAAGCTCTGGGAGCAGCCGCTCGACAGGGGCCTGCACATGCTGCGGCTGGCCATCGACACGCACGTCATCACCAGCCACCACGCCCTGCCGCTGCTGATCCGCGAGCCCGGCGGGCTGGTCGTGGAGATGACCGACGGGACCGCCGAGTACAACGACGCCAACTACCGGATCTCCTTCTTCTACGACCTGGCCAAGACGTCCGTCATCCGCATGGCGTTCGCCCAGTCCAAGGACCTGGCCCCCTACGGCGCGACCGCCGTGTCGCTCACGCCCGGCTGGCTGCGGTCGGAGGCGATGCTCGACAACTTCGGCGTCACCGAGGACAACTGGCGGGACGCCACCGAGAAGCAGCCGCACTTCGTGATCTCCGAAAGTCCGGCGTTCGTGGGCCGCGCGGTGGCCGCCCTCGCCGCCGACCCCGACGTGGCCCGCTGGAACGGGCGGTCGCTGTCCAGCGGGCAGCTCGCCAAGGTGTACGGGTTCACCGACGTGGACGGCAGCCGTCCCGACGCCTGGCGGTACATCGTGGAGGTCGAGCAGGCGGGCAGGCCCGCCGACGCCACCGGCTACCGCTGATACAGCGCGGCGAGGCGGGCCGCCGCCTCGGCCATCCGGGCGCGCAGCCGCTCCGGAGCGAGCACCTCCACCTCCGGGCCCAGCCGCAGGAGCTGGGTGTAGGCGACGTCCACGGACTCGACGGGCAGGCGGGTGACCACCCAGCCCTGCCCGTCGGGCTCCCCGGCCCGTTCCAGCGCCCGGCGCGCCGCCGGAGGCTCCACCGCGTACCGCAGGGCCCGCCGCCCCAGCGGGCTCAGCCGGACCGTGACCTCGTCGGCCAGCAGTGACTCCACGAACCGCTCGGCCCGATCCGCCCAGAACGCCCGCAGGTCGAAGCCCTCGTCCCGGGTGAAGCGCCGTCCGACCGGTTCCGCCCCGACGACGCGGTCGACGCGGTACGTCCGGAAGTCGTCGCCGATCCTGGCCACGAGGTACCAGATCCCGCTCTTGAGAACGAGCCCGTACGGGTCGGCCGTTCGGGTGACCTCCCGGTCACGCCGGTAGCGGAGCGTCACCGTCTCGTCCTGCCACACCGCCCGCGCCAGCGCGGTCAGCAGCGGCGGCGGGGCGGTGTCGTCGAACCAGCCGCCGACGTCCAGATGGAACCGCTGGCCCGTCCGGGCGGGCGCGTCCTGCAGCGAGGGCGGCAACGCGGCGAGCACCTTGAGCCGGGCGGTCGCCACCGCGTCGGCCAGCCCCATGTCCGCCGCCGGGCCCGGCAGCCCCGACAGGAACAGCGCCTCGGCCTCCTCCCGGCTCAGCCCGGTCAGCCGCGTCCGGTAGCCGTCCACCAGCCGGTATCCGCCGCCACGACCCCGCTCGGCGTACACCGGGATGCCCGCCCCGGACAGCGCCAGCACGTCGCGGGCCACGGTCCGCTCGGACACCTCCAGCTCCCGCGCCAGCTCCGCCGCCGTCATCGAGCCCCGCGTCTGAAGCAGCAGCACCAGGGAGACCAGCCGAGAAGCCCGCACGTCCCCATTGTCCCGCCTGTCCCACCGCCCGGCTTCCGGCACCGGGACCGAACGGGGACGAACGAATCCGAAAGAGCCCGATCATCGTTCTCGGTACGATGACGGAACGTGTTCCCTACGATGACCCGGAGCCGATCGTGAGGGAAAGGTCACCCGAAGTGAGCGTCGTCGCCGCCACCGAATACCCGGTCATCCTGCCCGACACCCCCCACGCGATGTGGGAGCGAGACGTCCTGCGCGACTATCTCCACATCCCTCACGACCGCACCCGGGTCGAGATCGTCGGAGGGAAGATCGTCGTGTCGCCAGGCCCCCGTTTCGGGCACGACCGCATTGTCAGGGACATCAACAAAGCGTTCACCGCGGCCCAGTTGGGCGCTCCGGATTTCGCGTGGGACTGCCCGCTGATGGTCGATCTCAACCTCGTGGAGATCACCGAGGGATACGTGCCCGACCTGATGGTCATGCGGTCGGAGGTGCTGAAGGCCCTCGACGAGAACGACGACAGGCACGCGCACCCTGACCATGTGGAGATGGTCGTCGAGGTCACGTCGGCGTCGAACGCGCGCAACGACCGTGAGCCGACGGATCGGCGAACCGGCACCAAGTGGACGGGTTACGCGCGGGTGGAGATCCCCTACTACCTCCTGGTCGACCGGGATCCGAAGGCTCCGCTGATCACGCTCTACTCGATTCCTGACCAGGCCACCGGCGCCTACCTGCACCGGGACACGTGGGCCTTCGGCGAGACCGTGGTGCTGGAGCACTTCGGGGTCGAGATCGACACCTCGGACTGGAAGCCCTGGAGCCGCTGACGGCCCTCACCAGGTGGACGCGCCGGTGAACGAGGTCGGGGCCGGGGTGTAGCCCAGGGCCTTGCGGGCGGCCGAAATGTCGAGGGTGCGTTCCACCGCCAGGTGCGTGAGGGCGTATCGGGTGAGGCGCGGGGGCTCGGGGCGGCGGGCGACCAGGAAGGCCCCCTCGACCACGGTGGCGAGAGGCAGCACCGCCCTGAGCGGGAGATAGACGGGACGGGCTCTCACACGACGTTCGGCGAGGATCCAGTGCAACGCGTCGTGCAGCAGGACAGGGGCCGCGTCGGTGACGTTGTAGACGCCGCTGTCCACGGGGCCCAACGCCGCGAGCAGACAGGCTCGGACCAGGTTGTCCAGAGAGGTCAGGCTGACCCGCTGGCGTCCGTCTCCCACGGCGGGCAGGATCGGCCCCCGCACCGCCGACAGGACGCGAGGCAGCAACGTGGTGTCCCCGGGGCCGTAGACGGCGTGGGGCCGCAGGATCACGGCGGGGCGTTCCCGCATGGCGGTGAACACCGCGCGTTCGGCGGCGGCCTTGGAGGCCCCGTAGCCGTTCATGTAGCGGGTGACCGGAGCCTCCGCCTCCACGGCCATCACGGTCGGCCGATAGGGGTCGTAGACGCTGGCGGTGCTGACATGCACGAATCGGGCTTCCGGAAAGGAGGCCAGGACATTCTTCGTGCCGTCCAGATTCGTGTGGAAGAAGCCTTCGACCGGTCCCCAGTCGGTGACGCTCCCGGCGCAGTGGATCACCGCATCGACCACGGGCGCATCCCGGAGCGGCCCGTGCGTCATGTCCCACGAGATGTACGGCGCACCACCGACATGCTCAGAAGGCACCGACGGGCGACGCCCGTACGCGAACACCCGGGTCACCTCAGAAGCGAGTGCCCGGCACACCGCACCGCCCACGAACCCCGACGCTCCCGTCACCGCGACCCTCATGCCCGCGCCCTCCGGACGTGAAGTTCACGGTAGGTGGGCAACAGCACGCCACGGGCGGCACGGCGTCGGGTGATGGTGAGCGGAGCCGCCTCCAGCACCGTCCGGGCGACCGCGCGGATCTCCGCCATGGCGAGCGGGTAACCCAGGCAGAAGTGAGGGCCCGCGCCGAACCACAGACGACGCAACTCAGGGGGATGCTCCCGGTCCAGGTCGAACGGGCCGAGCGCACGGCAGCAGTTGTGCGTGGCGATCAGGACCCGTTCGCCGGGCCTGACACGGACGCCGCCCACCGTCACCGGGGCGTGCACGCTCCGCAGCATCACCGGGGTCGGGGTGGCGACCCGCATGGCCTCGTCGATCGCCCGGTCCATCAGCGACGGGTCGGCGGCGACGCGTTCCAGGGTCCCCGAGTCGTGGAGCAGGGCGATGAGGCGTGGCACGAGCGTGGCGACCGTTTCGGTACCGGTGAGGAAGAACGCCCCGGCCGCACCTCGGGCCTCGTCCTGGGACAGCCCGAGCGACCGCATCCGCCCCATGACCGTGGACTCGTCACCCGCCACGTAGGCCCGGGCCGCCGTGTCGCCGAGCGGGTCCAGGACGGCGCGGGCACGGGTCACCTGGGGCGGGGACAGCCGCCGGGTCCGCAACGTCACCATCGACACGATCCGCTCGCCCTGCTCGAACAGGTGCCGGTATCCGTCCTCGTCGTGGGTGTCCAGGCCGATGACGTGGCAGATGACGGCTCCGGCCATCACCCGCATGGTGTCCACGAGGTCCACGTCCTCGCCGCGTCCCAGACGCCCGGCCAGCCGCTCCAGGGGGTCGGCGAGAACACCGGCGCAGAGTTGCTCGGTGTAGGCGGGGGTGAACAGCCCGGTGAGCCTGCGCCGCAGGGTCCGGTGGGCCTCCCCCTCCATGTTGAGCAATACGGACGGACCGAGAATCGGGGTCCACAGCTCGCCCGGGGAGCCGGGGCCGTCCTTGCGGAAGGTCTTCCCGTCGAGCAGCACGTCACGGGCGAGTGCCGCGTCGCTGACCACGACGCCCACACCGGGCACCCGTACGACAGGGCGACGTGCGGCGAGCCTCAGCAGCGGATACGCCACGGGGTGCGCCGTCAGGTAGAGCCGCCGTTCCCGACGGTCGGCCGGGGGAAGCCTCACCGGATGTCCACGATGTCCGGGGTGTAACGGTGGTCGGCGTACCAGGCGAGGGTCCCGATGAGCCCGTACGCGCGGAGCCTGCGCACCGAGCCGTACACGACCATGTCCTTGCGCAGCCCGTACGCGGTGGTGACCTTGCGGACGCGGTTGACCAGGGCGCGGTCCTCGTGGACCTCCTCGATGCGGGTGCGGGGGAAGCCTCCGGCCCGTTCGTACAGCCGGGCGCTGATGGCCATGTTGCAGCCCGGCATCATCACGTACGGCCCCAGGTAGGCGGGGTCCTGGTTGCCCGGCCGGAACCGTCCGGCCAGGGCCGCCAACTCCACCACGGCGGGCAGCAACCGGCGTTCCCACAGCTTGAGCCGGAACTCGTCGGTCCGGGGCCGGAGGGGGCCGCTGACCATCTCCAGCCCGTCCGCGAAGGCGTGCCGTACGGCGGAGACCCAGTCGCGACGCGGGAGGCAGTCGGCGTCGGTGCGGGCGACATGCGTCGCGCCCTGCTCGATGGCGTATCGGACACCCGTATCGGCGGCGGCGCCGGTGCCCTTCTGCGGTTCGTCCACCAGACGGACGTCCAGGGACGGGTGCCGCCGGGCGAAGTCCCGGACGATCGCGGCGGTTCCGTCCGTGCTGCCGTTGTCCACGACGACGAGCGAGAAGCCCTGATCCGACTGCTCGCTGAGGCGGCGCAGGGTCGCGCCGATGGAGCGCTCCTCGTTGTACGCCGGGACGGCCACCCACAGGTTCACGCAGCAGAAGGTACAGAATCGGTCCCGTACGGTCATGAGTCGGGATACTCAGCGCGAACTGAGTGGTATCGCCCAGGGGGACATGGTGGTGGACGGCGCGAAGCGCGCGGCGCGGTACGAGGCGCGGCTGCTGTGGGCGGGGAACCCCGGCCTGTACGCCCTGCTGCAGGCGGCCCGGCACACCGCGCCGATCCAGCGTTTCCCCCGCCTGGGCTGGGTGGTGACCGATCCGGTGCTGGCGCGCCGGGTGCTGAACGACGCCGCGTGTTTCGGCATGTCCGGTGAGGGCGGCGTGGGGCACCTGTGGGCGCAGCTCTTCGGGGACGAGATGGCGCAGTTCTTCGGCGGGGCCCGCCACGCGGAGGTCCGCACCCGGGCCCGCGACCTGTTCACCGAGGACAGCGCCCGCACCCTGGTGGAACGCTCCCAGGGCGCGCACTACCGGGCACTCGCCGAGCGGCTGGCGGAGGGCGGCACCGTGGACGTGGCCGACGCCACCCGGGTCCTCGCCGGGCGGCTGGTCGCCGACCTGCTCGGCATGCGCCTGGAGGCCCCCACCGACGACACGTACCGGGAGATCTTCGCCGCCGGGGAACGGCTGGCGAGCCTGGCCATGGGGACCACCGCCTCCACGGTGCTCCCCGCGTCCACCGTGCACCGGGCGCGGGCGATCGTCACCGACATCACCCGGGGCGTCGAGGAGGGCTACCGCACCGCCGGGCCGGACACGATCCTCGGCCGGTGCCGGGAGATGGACCTCGGTCTGCCCCTGACGAGGGGCCTGGCGACGCTGCTGGCCATCGCGGGCACCGAGACCGGCGCCTCCGGGACGTCCCGTACGGTGGCGCTGCTCCACGACACCGGGCAGCAGGCGGCGCTGCTGGCCGACCCGGGGCTGATGCCCAACGCGGTGCGTGAGGGTTTGCGGGTGTCCACTCCGGCCCCGGTCATCGGCCGCAGCGTGACCAAGGACGCGGTGGTGGGCGGGCGGCGGCTCCGCGCCGGTGAACGGGTCATGCTGCTGACCTACCTGGCCGACAACGCGGTGGGCCCGTTCGACGTCCACCGCGCGTACGTGCCGGAGACACGGCAGCTGTGGTTCGGGGCGGGGCGGCACCTGTGCCTGGGGGCCGCCGTCGCCCGGACCCAGATCACCCGCATGCTGGAGACCCTCACGGCGGCGGGCCCGTACCGGATCACCGGACGGCGCCCGGCGCGCCGCGTGCTGGTCCCCACCTACGCCTCGCTGCGGGCGCGCCGGGCCTAGTCGCCGTCCTCGTCCCGGCCGTCGTCGTCCCGGTCGTCGTCCTGGTCGTCGTCCTGGTCGTCGTCCTGGTCGTCGTCGCCGACCGTGTTGGCGAGGACCTTCCCGGTGGCGGCGTCGAGGGTCAGGTCGCGGACGGTGCCGTCGCGGCCCAGGACCTCGACCTCCCAGGCGGGCCGGGCGTCGTCGTCGAGGTCGACGGACACGACGGTGCCCGCCGCCGTCCGGAGCGCGGTCGCGGCGGCCTGCTGGGCGGTGACGCGCGCGGCGTTCAGCGCGGTGGTCTCGGCGGTGTCGTCGGCGTCCCCGTCGGCCCGCTCGGTCTGGTCGCCGGTCACCCGGCCGCCGCCGTCCACGGTGACCTCGTGCCAGGTGCCGTCCTGGGCGAGGATCTCGACCTCCCAGCCGGTGCCCCCGTCGTCGTCGGCGTCCGCGCCGGCGACCTTGCCGGGCACGGCCGTGAGCGCGGCGGTCAGCGCCCGGTCCACGGTGACGCCGGGAGCCGGGGCGGTGGTGGTGTCCTCCGGCCCGGGGTCGGCGGCGAAGGCGACGGCGCCGCCCCCGGCCGCCAGGATCCCGGCGGCGGCTCCGGTCAGCAGCACGCGCTTGGCGGTGAGCTTCATGACGTCCTCTCGGTCGTTGGCCTCTCTGGACGTGGTCCACGGTGCTCCGGCCACCTGAAGATCCGCTGAAGGAACCTGAAGGCGTCTTCAGGTGCGGGTGGGAGGCTGGGGTCATGCGGCTGCTGATTGTCGAGGACGAGCGGCGCCTGGCGACCTCGCTGGCCGCCGGGCTGTCGGCCGAGGGCTTCGCGGTGGACGTGGCGCACGACGGGTCCACGGGCCTGGACCGGGCGACCACCGGCGAGTACGACCTCATCGTGCTGGACATCATGCTGCCCGGGATGAACGGCTACCGGGTCTGCTCGGCCCTGCGCGCCGCCGGGGACGACACCCCGATCCTGATGCTCACCGCCAAGGACGGCGAGTACGACGAGGCCGACGGGCTGGACCTGGGCGCCGACGACTACCTGACCAAGCCGTTCTCCTACGTGGTGCTGGTGGCGCGGATCCGGGCGCTGCTGCGCCGCCGCACCCGGGGCGGCGCGCCCGCCATCGTGGTCGGCGACCTGGTGGTGGACCCGGCCGCCCGCCGGGTCCGGCGCGGCGAGACCGAGGTGGAACTGACCGCCAAGGAGTTCGCGGTGCTGGAGCACCTGGCCGTCAACGCGGGCCGGGTGGTGTCGAAGTCCCAGATCATCGAGCACGTCTGGGACTTCGCCTACGAGGGCGACCCCAACATCGTCGAGGTGTACGTGAGCGCCCTGCGCCGCAAGCTCGACGCCCCGTTCGGGCGCCGGTCGATCACCACCGTGCGCGGCGCGGGCTACCGGCTCGTCCCCGACGACGGGGGCCGCTGACGTGCGGCTCCTCCCGTCCTCGGTACGGGCCCGCGCCGCGCTGGGCGCGGGCGCCGTGGTGCTGGCGGCGCTGGTCGCCACCGGCCTGGCGGTGCTGCTGGTGCTGCGCGCCAGCCTGGCCCGGGAGGCCGACCTGCAGGCCGAGGTGACCGCCCGGGACGTGGCCGCCCAGGTCGCGGCCGGGGCCCCGCCCGCCCGGCTGGACCTGCCCGACCCCGACGAACGCCCGGTCCAGGTGCTCGGCGCGGACGGCCGGGTGCTGGCGGCCGACGAGGACCTGCAGTCGATCGACGGCGTCGGCCCCGCCGACGCGGACGACGGCGACGACGAGTCCCCCGGTCCCGGCCGGGTGGACGCCGAGGCCGAGCACCGGTCGGGCCGTGCCACCGCCGACGGTGAGACCGCCGGCTACCGCTTCGCGGTCGTCCGGGCCGCCACCCCCGACGGCCGGGCGGTCACCGTGGTCGCGGGCGCGCGGCCCGACACCGGCGCGGTCGGCACGGTGGGCCGTGCGATGCTCGCGGGCCTGCCGGTGCTGCTGCTGGTCGTGACCGGCGTGACCTGGCTGGTCACCCGGCGGGCGCTGCGGCCGGTGGAGGCGATCCGCGCCGAGATGGCCGAGATCACCGCCTCCAGCGACCTGTCCCGCCGGGTCCCGGTCCCCGCCTCCCGCGACGAGGTCGCCGACCTGGCCGCCACCACCAACGAGACCCTCGCCGCCCTGGAGCGCTCCGTCGAACGCCAGCGCCGTTTCGTCGCCGACGCCTCCCACGAGCTGCGCAGCCCCATCGCCTCCCTGCGCACCCAGCTGGAGGTCGCCGCCGCCCACCCCCACCTCCTCGACACCGAGGGCCTGCACGAGGACGTCGTCCGCCTCCAGCACCTGGCCGCCGACCTCCTCCTCCTGGCCCGGCTCGACGCGGGCGAACGCCCCCGCCCCCACCCCGTCGGCCTGGACGACCTCGTCCGGGCCCACCTCGCCCATCGCCCCACCACCGACCGGGTCCCCGTCACCTTCCAAGCGGGGACCGAGGACGGCCCGGTGGTGATGGGGAGCCGGGGGCGCCTGGAGCAGGTGGTCGGCAACCTGGTGGACAACGCGCAGCGGCACGCGGCCGGGCGGGTCACCGTCGCGGTGGGCGTGGAGGGCGGGGAGGCCGTGCTGCGCGTGGCCGACGACGGGCCCGGGGTTCCGGCGGCGGAACGGGAGCGGATCTTCGAGCGGTTCGTGCGGCTGGACGACGCGCGGGCGCGCGACGAGGGCGGCGCCGGGCTCGGGCTGGCGATCGCGCGGGAGATCGTCCGGGCGCACGGCGGGGACCTCACGGTACGGGACGCGCCGGGGGGCGGGGCGCTGTTCGAGGCGCGGCTGCCGAGGGGCGGCGGCCGGGGTTGACCGGCGTGCGGGGATGGCATAGAACCGGTTCCATCCACCTAGCAAGCGCTTGGCCGAAAGCCGGGAAACGAGGGACCCATGCGAGCCGCCATCCTGCACGCCGCCGGTGACACCGAACTCGACCTGCGCGACGACGTCGCGCTGGCGGAGCCGGAGGCGGGCGAGGTCCGGGTCCGGATCCGGGCCACCGGCGTCTGCCACTCCGACCTGTCGGCGATGTCCGGCGTGCTGCCCACCAGCGTGCCCGCCGTGCTGGGGCACGAGGCGGCGGGCGAGGTGGTCGCGGCGGGCCCGGGGGTCACCGACCCGAAGGTGGGCGACCATGTGATCATCAGCTTCGTCCCGGCCTGCCGGCGCTGCCCCGACTGCCTGGGCGGCCAGCCGTACCTGTGCATGTCCTCCATCGGCGACGCGTTCGGCAAGGCCCCGTTCCGGCACGGCGACACGGCGGTCTTCCGGATGGCGGGCTGCGGGTCGTGGGCCGAGGAGACCGTGGTCCCGGCCGCCGCCGCCGTGCGGATCGACCCGGACGTCCCGTTCGACCTGGCCGCCATGATGAGCTGCGGGATCACCACCGGCGTCGGGGCGGCGCTCAACACCGCCCGGGTGGAGCCGGGGTCGAGCGTGGTGGTGATCGGCGCGGGCGGGGTCGGGCTGTCGGTGATCCAGGGCGCGCGCATCGCCGGGGCGGCCACCATCCTGGCCGTCGATCCGGTGGAGGCCAAGCACGAGACCGCCCGGCGGTTCGGCGCGACCCACGTCACCACGCCGGACGGGCTGGCCTCGCTGCAGGGCGAGCTGACCGGCGGGCGCGGGTTCGACCACGCCTTCGAGGCCGTCGGGCGGTCGGCGACCCTCGACGCGGCCTGGGGGGCGGCCCGGCGTGGCGGCAACGTCGTGGTGGTGGGCGCGGGGGCCGCCGACGACCAGTGGCGGATGGACATGTTCTCGCTGCTGTTCCTCGGCAAGAACGTGCTCAGCTCGGTGTACGGGACGGCCGACGTGGAACGCGACGTCCGGCGCTGGACGGACCTGTGGCGGGCCGGGCGGCTGGACCTGGAGGGCGTGATCTCCCGCCGGATCCGCTTCGAGGAGCTGAACGACGCGGTGGCGGCGCTGCGCAAGGGCGAGGTGGTCCGCCAGGTGGTGCTGTTCGACTGACCGGCCTTCCACCCGAAACTAGAACGCGTTACAGTTCGAGGGATCGAACGCGATTCTAGAAGGAGGCCCGGCATGGGTGAGCCGGTGATCGTCGAGGCCGTCCGGACACCGATCGGCCGGCGGGGCCGCGCGCTCGCCGGGCTCAAGCCGCAGGCCGTGCTGGCGCGGGCGCTCACCGCGCTGGTCGAGCGCGCCGGGATCGACCCCGCGCAGGTCGAGCAGGTCTTCGCCGGCTGCGTCACCCAGTCGGGCGAGCAGGGCGGCCATGTCGGCCGGCACGCCTGGCTCTACGCGGGACTGCCCTGGCAGGCCGGGGTGACCACGCTCGACGCGCAGTGCGGGTCCGGGCAGCAGGCCGTCCACCTGGCGGCGGCGATGATCGCCTCCGGGGCGGTGGACGTGGCGGTGGGCTGCGGCGTGGAGGTGATGAGCCGCGCGCCGCTGGGCTCCAACGTGCTGCCCGCCCGGCCGCGTCCCGACGACTGGTCGATCGACCTGCCCGACCAGTTCACCGCCGCCGAGCGGATCGCCGCGCGGCGCGGGCTGACCCGCGAGGACCTCGACGCGTTCGGGGTGCGCTCGCAGGCGCTGGCGGCCAAGGCGTGGGCGGACGGCCGGTTCGACCGGGAGATCGCGCCGGTCGAGGCCCCCGTCCTGGACGACGCCGGAGCCCCCACCGGCGAGACCCGGACCGTGACCCGCGACGAGGGCCTCCGCGAGACCACCGCCGAGGGCCTGGCCGGGCTCAGGCCGGTGATGGGCGAGGGGGCCCTGCACACCGCGGGGACGTCCTCGCAGATCTCCGACGGGGCGGCGGCCGTCCTGCTGATGTCGCAGGAGCGGGCGCGGGCGCTCGGGCTGCGGCCACGCGCCCGCCTGCGCGCCCACGTGCTGGTGGGCGCGGAGCCGTACTACCACCTGGACGGCCCGGTGCAGGCGACCGAACGGGTGCTGGCCAGGGCGGGCATGAGGCTCCGGGACGTCGACCTGGTGGAGATCAACGAGGCGTTCGCGTCGGTCGTGCTGTCGTGGGCGCGGGTGCACGAGCCCGACATGGACCGGGTCAACGTCAACGGCGGCGCCATCGCCCTCGGCCACCCGGTGGGGGCCACCGGCGCGCGGCTGGTCACCACCGCGCTGCACGAGCTGGAGCGCCGGGACGCCGCGACCGCCCTGGTCACCATGTGCGCGGGCGGCGCCCTGTCCACCGGCACGATCCTCGAACGCGCCTGACCGGCCCGAGCATCCCCGCGAGAGAAGAGGGCGTGTGACCGTCGTACCCGAACCCGAGGACCTGGGCGGCGGGGTGTGGACCGTTCCAGTCCCCATCCCCGGCAACCCGCTGGCCCACACGCTGGTGTACGCCCTGGAGAGCGAGCGCGGCCCCGTCCTGGTGGACGCGGGCTGGAACCACGAGGACGCCTGGACGGCGCTGCGCGACGGCCTCGGGTCGCTCGGGCTGGCGGTCGCGGACGTGTACGGGGTGGTGGTGACCCACTACCACCCCGACCACGCCGGGCTGGCGGGCCGGGTCCGGGAGACCTCGGGGGCGTGGATCGCGATGCACCACGAGGACGCGGAGATCGTCCGGCTGTTCCGCGGCATGGTCGCGGTGGACGCCGAGCGGAGCTGGGAGCTGGACACGCTGCGGCGGGCCGGGGCCGAGGAGGCCGACACCGCCGGGCACCGCGACAAGGAGCACGTGGACCCGCCCGCCGAGCCGGACCGCGAGCTGGCCGACGGCGACCTGGCCGACGTGCCGGGCCGCAAGCTCCGCGTGCTGTGGACCCCGGGCCACTCCCCCGGCCACATCTGCCTGCACCTGGAGGACGGCGACCGGATCTTCACCGGCGACCACGTGCTGCCCCGGATCACCCCGCACATCGGCCTCTACCCGTACGACCTGCCCGGCGTGGACCCGCTGGGGGACTTCCTGGCCTCGCTGGAACGGGTGGCGACGGTGCCCGCCGGGGAGGTGCTGCCCGCCCACCAGCACCGGTTCACCGATCTGGCGGGCCGGGCGCGGGCGATCATCGACCACCACGAGCGGCGGCTGGCCGAGGTGGCGGCGCTGCTGGGCCCCGAGCCGGTCGCGCTGTGGGAGCTGGCCGCGGGCCTGACCTGGCGGCATCCGTGGGCCGCGATGCCGCTGGCCGCCCGCCAGATGGCCGCCGGGGAGGCCGCCGCCCACCTGCGCACCCTGGAGCGCCGGGGCCGGGCCCGCCGCCACGGCTCCGGCGACCCGCTCCGCTTCACCCGCGCCTGACCGTTCCCCCTCGAACGAGACCATCGTCGAGACTCTTGTCGAGACTGGAGTCTCATGTTAGAACGTGTTCCAACGACCGGCGATGCCAAGCAAGCGCTAGGCAACAGCGCGGGGAGGGGCACCGGTGCGGAACGGGCAGCTGGACGGCAGGGTCGCCGTCGTCACCGGGGCCGGGGCGGGGCTCGGCCGGGCCGAGGCGCTGGCGCTGGCCGGTGCGGGGGCCCGGCTGGTGCTCGGGGACGTGGCGGCCGACGCGGTGCACGAGGTCGCCGCCCTGGTGCGCGACGCCGGGGGCGAGGCGGTGGCCGTCCCCGGCGACATCGCCGAGTGGGCCACCGGGGAACGGCTCGTCACGACCGCGCTGACCGCGTTCGGGCGGCTGGACGTCCTGGTCAACAACGCGGGCAACACCCGGGACCGGATGGTCTTCACCATGCCGGAGGCCGACTGGGACGCGGTCGTGGCCGTCCACCTCAAGGGCCACTTCGTCACCCTCCGGCACGCCACCGCGTACTGGCGGGCCCGCGCCAAGGAGACCGGCGGACCGGTCTACGCGCGGGTCGTCAATACCGCGTCCGAGGCGTTCCTGATCGGCTCCCCGGGCCAGCCCAACTACGCCGCCGCCAAGGGCGGGATCGCGGCGCTGACCCTGTCGGTCGCCCAGGCGTGCGACCGGTA
Organism: Thermomonospora sp.; assembly: GCA_036258615.1. GTDB lineage: Bacteria > Actinomycetota > Actinomycetes > Streptosporangiales > Streptosporangiaceae > Thermomonospora. Next base: position 24,267 of record DATADI010000553.1, read on the forward strand.
CGGCGTGCGCGCCAACGCGATCTGCCCCCGGGCGCGCACCGCCATGACCGCCGGCGTGTTCGGCCCGCCGCCGCAGGACGGCCCGGACCCGTTGTCGGTGGACCACGTGACCCCGCTGGTCACCTACCTGGCCTCCCCCGCCGCCGAACGGGTCACCGGCCAGGTGTTCGTCGTCCACGGCGGGCGGGTCACGGTGCTGGCGCCGCCCTCGGTGGCGCACGTGGCCGACAGCGGCGGCGCCCCCTGGACCCCCGAGGGCCTGGCGGAGGCCCTCGGCCCCGTGGTCGCGACCGGAACGCCGGGCTTCTCGGCGGCGGACGTCCTGGCGTCCGGCTGACATCCCCCTCCACCGGAAGGACTTCCGATGCGCCCTGAGATCGACGTCATCGACCCCCGCGTGTACGAGCGCGGCGGCATCCCCCACGAGCAGTTCGCCTGGCTGCGCGACCACGACCCGGTGCACTGGCACCGCGACCTGAACGAGGGCGTGCCGGGGTTCTGGGCCGTCACCCGGCACGAGGACGTGGTGCACGTCTCCCGGCACCCGGAGCTGTACTCCAGCCACCTGCGCACGTCCATGTACGAGGAGTTCACCGACGACGAGATCCTGCTGTTCGGCATGATGATGCTGTTCCAGGACCCGCCCGACCACACCCGCAACCGGCTCAAGGTCAACCGGGGCTTCACGCCGCGCATGATCAAACGGCTGGAGGGCCACATCCGGGACATCTGCAACGAGCTGATCGACGACGTGGCCCACCGGGGCCGGGCCGACTTCGTGGCCGACATCGCCGCCCCGCTGCCCGCGTACGTGATCTGCGAGCTGCTGGGCGCGCCGCAGTCGGACCGGCAGCGGATCTGCGACTGGTCCAACAAGATCGTCGGATTCAACGACCCGGAGATGGCCGGGGCCAAGGACGAGGCCGCCAAGCTGTCGGCCGAGCTGATGGCGTACGCGAGCGACCTGGCCGCCGCCCGTGCCGCCGACCCGCGCGACGACATCGCCACGAAGCTGCTGCAGCCCGACGAGCACGGCAACCGGCTCAGCGACGAGGAGTTCCAGCTGTTCGTGCTGATGCTGGTGATCGCCGGGCACGAGACCACCCGCAACGGCTCGGTCGGCGGGATGCTGGCCTTCTTCGACCACCCGGACCAGTGGGAGCGGCTGCGCGCGGACCGGAGCCTGCTGCGCACCGCGCCGGACGAGATCGTCCGGTGGACCAGCCCGATCAACCTGTTCCGCCGCACCGCCACCCGCGACACCGAGCTGGGCGGCCGGCGGATCCGGGAGGGCGACAAGGTGGTGCTGTTCTACGGTTCCGCCAACCGGGACGAGCGGGCCATCGAGGACCCGTCCGTCTTCGACATCGGCCGCGATCCCAACCCGCACGTGGGGTTCGGCGGCGGCGGCCCGCACTTCTGCCTGGGCACCCACCTGGCGCGGCTGGAGCTGACCGTGCTGTTCGACACGATCCTGGAGCGGATGCCCGACATCCGCCCGGCGGGACCGGCCCGGCGGCTGCGCTCCAACTTCGTCAACGGGTTCAAGGAGCTGCAGGTGGAGTTCACCCCCGCGCCCCGCCGGTGAGGTGACCCCGGGACCCCGCGGGAGGACGTACGCTGAGGCGGCTGCGGCCGGGGTGTCCGTCCCGCCCGGGTTGGGCGGCGTGTACCCTTCGGAACACTTTTTGGACACCATGCCTAACATGGAACTCACCGGTAACCTTCGCAGGCTAAGGTCGTACTTCATCGGCATCGAGGAGCTGCCGGTCCGGGGCGCCCCGCGCGCCTGACCGGCCTCCAGGACAGACAGGGGTGGTGCGTGAGCGGGGTTGAGGACGAGCCGTTGCGCGTGGCCCTGCTCTCGTACCGGAGCAAGCCGCACTGCGGTGGCCAGGGCGTCTACATCCGGCACCTGAGCCGGGAGCTGGCCGCCCTCGGCCACCGGGTCGAGGTGCTGTCCGGTCAGCCGTACCCGGAGCTGGACCGGGACGACATCGTGCTGACGAAGATCCCCAGCCTGGACCTGTACCGGGACGAGGACCCGTTCCGCACGCCCGCGCTCGGCGAGTACCGGGACTGGATCGACCTGCTGGAGTTCGCCCACATGAAGACGGGCGGCTTCCCCGAGCCGCTGACCTTCAGCCTGCGGGTGCTGCGCGAGCTGCGGCGCCGCCGCCGCGACTTCGACGTCGCGCACGACAACCAGGTGCTGGGCTTCGGCAATCTCGGCATCCCCCGGCTGGGGCTGCCGCTGGTGACCAGCATCCACCACCCGATCAGCGTGGACCGGCGGATCGAGCTGGACGCCGCCCGCGACCCGCTGCAGCGGCTCGGCAAGCGCCGCTTCTACGGGTTCGTGGCCATGCAGTCGCAGGTGGCGCGGCGGGTCGGCACCATCCTGACGGTCTCGGAGTCCTCCAAGATCGACATCGTCAAGGACTTCAAGGTCGACCCCGGCGACATCGAGATCCTGCCGCTGGGCGTCGACACGCGGATCTTCCACCCGCGCGGCCCCCGCGTGCCCGGCCGGATCGTCGCGATGGCCAGCGCCGACTCCCCGCTCAAGGGCGTGGACGTGCTGCTGCGCGCGGTCGCCAAGCTGGCCACCGAGCGGGACGTCCACCTGGTCGTGGTGAGCCGCCCGCAGAAGGACGGGCCCACCGAGAAGCTGGTGCGCGAGCTGGCCCTGGGCGACCGGGTGCGGTTCGTCAGCGGCATCTCCGACGACGAGCTGGGCGAGCTGCTGGCCTCCGCCGAGCTGGCCGTGGTGCCGTCCCGCTACGAGGGCTTCTCGCTGCCCGCCGTCGAGCACATGGCCTCCGGCACGCCGCTGGTGGCCAGCCGCGCCGGGGCGCTGCCCGAGGTGGTCGGCCGGGCCGCCGCCATGGTCACACCCGGCGACGTGGAGGAACTGGCCGCGACCCTGCTGCTGCTGCACGACGCGCCCGACGAGCGGGCCCGGCTCGGCGCGGCGGGGCTGGCCCGCGTCCAGGAGAAGTACGCGTGGGCGGCGGTGGCGCGGGCCACCGTCGAGCACTACCGGGCGGCCATCGCCCGCCAGAACTACCTGCGGCTCGCCGCGGGAGAGGCCAGGGCAGGCGCGGACCTCCGCTCGCCCAAGGCCGTCGTGAGGAGGGTCGCCGGACGGCGTCCCGCACGGAAGGAGCACCGCCCTGCTGACCGTTGACTTCCAGCGGTTCCCCATCGCGCCCGGAGACCATGTCCTCGACATGGGCTGCGGGGCCGGACGGCACGCCTTCGAGCTGTACCGGCGGGGAGCGCACGTCGTGGCGTTCGACCTGGACCAGGACGAGCTGGACGGCGTGGAGAGGATGTTCGGGGCCATGCGGCTGGAGGGGGAGGTCCCCGCGGACGCCACCGCCCGGACCGTCCAGGGCGACGCCCGCGACCTGCCGTTCGAGGACGACACCTTCGACAAGATCATCGCGTCCGAGGTGCTGGAGCACATCGGCGACGACCTGGCCGCGATGGCCGAGCTGCTGCGGGTGCTCAAGCCCGGCGGGCGGCTGGCGGTCACCGTGCCGAGCTGGCTGCCCGAGCGGATCTGCTGGGCGCTGTCGGAGGAGTACCACACCGCCCCCGGCGGCCACATCCGCATCTACACCCGCGCCGAGCTGGAGGCCAAGCTCAAGGCCACCGGCTTCCGGGTGGACGGCCACCACCACGCGCACGGCCTGCACACCCCGTACTGGTGGATCAAGTGCGCGGTCGGCGTGAACAACGACGGCAACCCGCTGGCCAAGGCCTACCACCAGCTGCTGGTGTGGGACATCATGAAGCGCCCGCTGGCCACCCGGCTGGCCGAGCAGGTGCTCAACCCGGTGCTCGGCAAGAGCGTGGTCGTGTACTTCACCAAGCCGTCCCGCGCCGAGACCGGCGGCGGGCGGGGCGGCAAGGAGACGGTGGATGCGGCCTGAGGCCCCGGTCCACCGGCCGCCCTCCGTGCCGGGGATCGTGACCTCGGACGACGTCCTGGCCACGGCGCACAGCATCGTCGCCCAGCAGGAGCCGTCCGGCGCCATCCCGTGGTTCGCGCCCACCGGCGGGATCGCCGGGCACGTCGACGCCTGGAACCACGTCGAGGCGGCGATGGCGCTCACCACCGCGGGCCTGCGCGTGCCGGCCCGGCGGGCGTACGAGTGGCTGCGCTCGGTGCAGCGGCCCGACGGGTCCTGGCCCGCCAAGTGGGTGCTGGGCGAGGTCACCGAACCGGGCGGTGAGTCCAACCACGCCGCGTACGTGGCGGTGGGCGTCTGGCACGAGCTGCTGATGACCGGCGACGAGGCGTTCGCGCGGCGGATGTGGCCGACGGTGCGGCGCGCGATCGAGTACGTCCTCGGGCTCCAGACGCAGCGCGGGGAGATCCTGTGGATCCGCGGTCCGGACGGCGAGCCCGCCGACCACGCGCTGCTCACCGGCTGCTCCTCGATCTACCAGGCGCTGCGCTGCGCGGTCGCGCTGGCCGAGCACCTGGGCGAGCCGGAGCCGGACTGGGAGCTGGCCGCCGACCAGCTCGGGCACGTGGTGGCGGCCCATCCGGAGGCGTTCGCCGACAAGAGCCGCTGGTCGATGGACTGGTACTACCCGGTGCTGGCCGGGCCGGTGCGCGGGCGGGACGCCGCCCGGCGGCTGGCCGGGCGGTGGGACGAGTTCGTCGTCCCGGGGCTGGGCTGCCGCTGCGTGGCCGACCAGCCGTGGGTGACGGCCGCCGAGAGCTGCGAGCTGGTGCTGGCCCTGGACGCCTGCGGCGACCGTGAGCGCGCCCTGGAGCTGTTCGACACCATCCAGCACCTGCGGCACGAGGACGGGTCGTACTGGACGGGCTGGCAGTTCGAGAACCGCCGGCACTTCCCCGGGGACCGTTCCACCTACACGGCGGCGGCGGTGATCCTGGCCGCCGACGCCCTGTGCGGGGAGACGCCCGGCGCCGCCCTGTTCAAGGAGATCGCCGGACGCCCCCTGGGCCCCTCGGAGCCCTCCGACCCGGGCTGCTGCACGTTCACGACGGCCTGAGAGCGGCCCCCGTCCGCCAGGTCAGGCGGTGCGGGGGTCGCGGTCGTTGACGCGTTCGAGGATCCGCAGGGAGCCCTCGACGCGGCGTTCCTCGAAGGCGCCGCTCGCCAGGGCGCGCAGGTACACGTGGTACGGGGCCTGGCCGCCGTCGGCGGGGTCGGGGAAGACGTCGTGGACGGCCAGCGCGCCGCCGACCATGACGTGCGGCGCCCAGCCCTCGTAGTCGGCCTGGGCGGGCTCCTCGGCGTGGCCGCCGTCGATGAAGACCAGGGACAGCGGGGTCCGCCAGAGCCGGGCGACGGCGCCGGAGGCCCCCACGATCGCGATGACGTGGTCCTCCAGCCCGGCGGCGCAGATGTTCTTGCGGAACGTCGGCAGCGTGTCCATCCGGCCGGTGCGGGGGTCGACCAGGGACGGGTCGTGGTGCTCCCAGCCCGCCTGGTTCTCCTCCGAGCCGTGGTGGTGGTCCACGGTGACCAGCACGGAGCCGGTCGCGCGGGCGGCGGCGCCGAAGTAGATGGCGGACTTGCCGCAGTACGAGCCGATCTCCAGCATCGGCCCGCGCGGGCCGTACTCCAGGGCGGTCTCGTACAGGGCCTGGCCCTCGGCGGGCGGCATGAAGCCCTTGGCGGCCTGGGCGGCGCGCAGCAGGTCGGCCGGCATGGGCGGGAGCGCGGCGCGGTCGGTGCCGGTCGCGGCCGTCGCTGTGTCAGTCATGGTCTCCTCCGCCGGGCACTCTATAGCCCGATCCGTCCCTTGGGTCCCGTGCCCCCGCCGGTGCCCGCCTCACCTCGCTCAGACGTTCGCCGCGCCGGATGAACACCGGCTGGACGGCGGATGTCGGACATGTCACATCGCCGGGACGCACGGCTTGTCGCCCGTACTGGAACATGTTCTACTTTTTCCGGCCGCCCCCATGGCCGAACCGGGTTCGGTAGGGTGGCGGCGAGGTCGTTCCGCGATCATGAGGCTCGCCCCCGCCCCCGGGACGCGAGCGAGCGAGGGAGTGCCCGATGGAAGTTCGAGTCGACCCCCTGGTCTGCGAGGCCAACGGCGTGTGCGTCGGCCTGGCCCCCGAGGTCTTCGACCTGGACGACGAGGACATGCTGCACATCCTCCGGCCGAACCCGCCCGCCGACCAGGCCGACAAGGTCCGGCACGCCGTCCGCTCCTGCCCCAAGGCCGCGCTCTCCCTGGAGGAGTGACCGCGCGGAGCGACCTCGCCCCACCCCCCCGGACACCCGGGCTCCGGGCGTCCCCACCCCCGTGGAGGTAGGCCATGGCACGTGCGGCGGTGCTGCACTCGGTCGGCGACCGGGACCTCGATCTCCGGGACGACGTGACCCCCGTCGATCCCGGTCCCGACGACGTCCGGGTTCGCATCCGGGCCACCGGGGTCTGTCACTCGGACCTGTCGGCGATGACCGGGGTCCTGCCCACGGCGGTGCCCGCCGTCCTCGGCCACGAGGGCGCGGGCGAGGTGGTGGAGGTCGGCGAGCGCGTCACCGGGCTGCGGCCGGGCGACCACGTCGTCGTCAACTGGACCCCCAACTGCGGCACCTGCGCCGACTGCGAGCGCGGTGAGCCGTACCTGTGCACGGTGTTCCTGGGGCGGGCGTTCGGCCAGGCCCGGTTCCGGCGGGGCGGCGCCGACCCGGCGGTGTACGCCCTGGCGGGCTGCGGCACCTGGGCCGAGGAGGTCACGCTCCCCCGGCAGGGCGTCATCAAGGTCGCCGACGACGTGCCGTTCGAGTACGCGGCGCTGCTCGGCTGCGGGCTGCCCACCGGCCTCGGCGCGGTGTTCAACACCGCGCGGGTCCGGCCGGGCGCGAGCGTCGCGGTGGTCGGCGCGGGCGGCGTGGGCCTGTCGGTGATCCAGGGCGCGCGGATCGCCGGAGCCGCCACCATCCTCGCCGTGGACCCCAACCCGGCCAAGCACCCGCTCGCCGAGCGGTTCGGGGCCACCCACACCGCGACCCCCGACGAGGCCGACGCCGTCAAGGGCCTGCTGACCTCCGGCACCGGCTTCGACCACGCCTTCGAGGTGGTGGGCCGCTCCGCCGCCATCGCCACCGCGTACGGGCTGGCGCGGCGCGGCGGGGAGGTCGTCGTGGTCGGCGTCGCCCCGGCCTCCGAGAGCTACGCGCTCAACCCCTTCTCGCTGGTGTTCGAGGGCAAGTCCGTCCGGGGCTCGCTGTACGGCGACTGCGACCTGCGCCGCGACATCCCCCGCTATGTGGACCTGTGGCGTGCCGGGCGGCTGGACATCGAGGGCCTCATCAGCCGCCGGATCGGGTTCGGCGACCTCAACGACGCGGTGCGGACCCTGGAGCGCGGCGAGGCCGTCCGGCAGGTCGTGCTGTTCGAGTGAAACCCGCGTGCCGCCCGGCGCGGATGATCGGTACCGTACGGCCCGCGGGCGTGTCACCATCGTCAGTGGTGTGACGGTCGAAGGTTCGTCATGGGGGTGATCGTGACGTTGCCGCGTGTCCTCGCCGGCGCCGGGTCGGCCCTGCTGCTGGTGGCCGGCACGGCGGTGGTCCCCGCAGTCGCCGAGGCGTCCGCGCCCAAGGTGGCCCGGCACGTCCACGACATCCAGGGCACGGCGCACGTCTCGCCGTTCGCGGGCCGCACGGTCACCGGGATCCGCGGCGTCGTCATCGCGGCCACCGAGAACGGCTTCTGGATGCAGGACCCCGCACCCGACCGCGACCCCGGCACCTCCGAGGGCGTGTTCGTCTTCACCCGCACGCGGCCCGCGCACACGCCGGGCGACCTGGTCCGGGTGGACGGGCGGGTCAGCGAGTTCCGCCCCGGCGGCCCGGTGTCGGCCAACCTGTCCCGCACCGAGATCGAGGCGACCGCCGTCACCCTCGAACGGCGCGGGGTCACACTGCCGCCCCCGGTCGTGCTGGGCCCGGACGGCCGCCGCGCGCCCGGCGCGGTCATCGACGACGACGTGCGCGGGGACGCCGAGAGCTCCGGCAAGTACGAGCCGACCCGGGACGGCCTGGACTTCTACGAGTCGCTGGAGGGCATGCGGGTCGCCGTGGACGACGCGGTGGCCGTGGGGCCCCGCGCGGACTGGGGCGAGATCCCCGTCCTCCCGGCGGACGGGAAGGGCGCCGGGGCGCGGACCCCGCGCGGCGGCATCGTGCTGCGCGCCGAGGACGCCAACCCCGAACGGGTCATCCTCGACGACACCCTGCTGCCGCTGCCGGTGATGAACGTCGCCGACCGGCTCCCCGGCCGCACCTCGGGGGTGCTCGACTACAGCTTCGGCGACTTCAAGCTGCTGGTGACGTCCGCGCCCGAGGTCCGCGGCGGCGGCCTCACCCGGGAACGGGCCCGCCCGCAGCGCCCCGGTGAGCTGGCGGTGGCCACCTTCTCGCTGCGCGACCTGGACCCCGGTGACCCGCCCGCCCGGTTCGACGCGCTCGCCCGGCAGCTCGTCACCGGGCTGGCGTCCCCCGACCTGGTGACCGTCACCGGGCTCCAGGACAACAGCGGCCCGGACGCCGACGGCACGGTCGCCGCCGACCAGACCGTCGCGCAGCTCGTCGCGGCGATCTCGGCGGCGGGCGGCCCCGCCTACGACTGGCGCTCCATCGACCCCGACGACGGCGCGGACGGCGGGGAGCCCGGCGGCAACATCCGGGTCGGCTTCCTGTTCCGCGCCGACCGGGGCCTGACGTTCGTGGACCGGCCCGGCGGCACCGCCACCGCCGCGGTCGGCGTCGTC
>DATADI010000554.1:0-7651 GCA_036258615.1 Thermomonospora sp.
GGCCGCCGCCGAGGACGTACGACCGCCGCAGGACGAGGTCCCCGCGCCGTCCGCGTCCGCGCCTTCCGCCGAGGACGAGCACGACGCGCTGCTGCGGCGGCTGCGCGAGCTGGGCGAGCTGCACCGCGAGGGCGTCCTCACCGACGAGGAGTTCGCCACGGCCAAACAGGCGCTGCTGCGCCGTTTCTAGCGCCTTGCGCGCTCCGGGGCTCATAGGGTGGTCCGGTGGCTACCCCCGATACCGGCACGAAGGTGAGCGACGCGGCCCGGGTGCTGGCGCGCGTCTTCGGGTACGACTCGTTCCGGCCCGGCCAGCAGGAGATCATCGAGCACGTCGTCGCCGGCGGCGACGCGCTCGTGCTCATGCCGACCGGCGGCGGCAAGTCGCTGTGCTACCAGATCCCGGCGCTGGTCCGCGACGGCGTCGGCGTCGTGGTCTCCCCGCTCATCGCGCTGATGCAGGACCAGGTGGACGCGCTCAACGCCGTCGGCGTACGGGCCGGGTTCCTCAACTCCACCCAGGACTACGAGGAGCGCCGCACCGTCGAGGCCGCCTTCCTGCAGGGCGAGATCGACCTGCTGTACCTGGCCCCCGAACGGCTGCGCGTGGAGTCCACGATCCGGCTGCTGGAGCGCGGGAAGATCGCCCTGTTCGCCATCGACGAGGCGCACTGCGTCGCCCAGTGGGGCCACGACTTCCGGCCCGACTACCTGGAGCTGTCCCAGCTCCACGAGCGCTGGCCCGACGTCCCCCGCATCGCGCTGACGGCCACCGCCACCCGCGCCACCCACCGCGAGATCAGCACCCGCCTGGGCCTGGACGACGCGCGGCACTTCGTGGCCAGCTTCGACCGCCCCAACATCCAGTACCGGATCGTCCCCAAGAACGACCCCAAGCGGCAGCTCCTCAAGCTGCTGCGCGAGGAGCACGACGGCGACGCGGGCATCGTGTACTGCCTGTCGCGGGCCTCGGTGGAGAAGACCGCCGCGTGGCTGGTCGAGCAGGGCATCGAGGCGCTGCCGTACCACGCGGGCCTGGACGCCCGCACCCGCGCCGCCAACCAGTCCCGGTTCCTGCGCGAGGACGGGCTCGTGGTGGTCGCCACCATCGCGTTCGGGATGGGCATCGACAAGCCCGACGTGCGGTTCGTCGCCCACCTGGACCTGCCCAAGTCCGTCGAGGGCTACTACCAGGAGACCGGCCGCGCCGGGCGCGACGGCCTGCCGTCCACCGCCTGGCTGGCGTACGGGCTCCAGGACGTCGTGCAGCAGCGCCGGCTGATCGAGAACTCCGAGGGCGACGACGCCCACCGCCGCCGTCTCAGCCAGCACCTGGACGCGATGCTGGCGCTGTGCGAGACGGTCGAGTGCCGCCGCGTGCAGCTCCTCAACTACTTCGGCGAGCAGGGCGAGCCGTGCGGCAACTGCGACACCTGCCTGGCCCCGCCGGAGTCCTGGGACGGCACGATCGCCGCGCAGAAGGTGCTGTCGGTCGTCCACAGGCTGTGGAACGAGCGCGGCCAGCGGTTCGGCGCGGGCCACATCGTCGACATCCTCCTCGGCAAGCGCACCCCCAAGGTCGCCCAGTACGCCCACGACGAGCTGAAGCCGTTCGGGGTGGGCGGCGAGCTGCGCGACGTGGAGTGGCGCGGGGTCATCCGCCAGCTCCTCGCGCAGGGGCTGCTGGCCGTGGAGTCCGACTACGGCGTCCTCGCCCTCACCCCGGCCAGTGCCGAGGTGCTCTACCAGGGCCGGACGGTGCGGATGCGGCGGGAGCCCGAACGCCCCGCCAAGGCGGCCAAGACCGCCAAGGAGCGCCGGGCCCCGGCCGAGCTGCCGCAGGAGGCCGCCCCGCTGTTCGAGCGGCTGCGCGCCTGGCGCGCCGCCACCGCCAAGGAGCAGGGCGTGCCCGCGTACGTGATCTTCCACGACGCGACGCTGCGGGAGATCGCGACGCGGCGGCCGTCCTCCCTGGCGGAGCTGTCGGGCGTCTCCGGCGTGGGCGACAACAAGCTCGCCAAGTACGGCGAGCAGGTCATCGAGGTGCTCGCCGGGTGACCCCGGGGCGGGTCACTCGCCCGTCACGCGGGCGGGCGGCTCGCCCCGGCGGGGCGCGGCGGTGCGCCGCGGCGGCAGCAGCAGCCCCAGCGCGATCATGCCGACGCCCAGGGCCAGGTGCAGCCAGTTGTCGGCGGTGTTGAGCGGCACGAAGTTCGCGCCGCTGTCGTGGTCGATGAACAGGCCGTACAGCCACAGCAGCAGGTAGATCAGCCCGCCGCCGACCAGGAAGCCGCGCGCGCCGGGCACGGTGCGCGCCAGCGCGAGGCCCAGCACGCCGAACAGGCCGTGCACCAGGTTGTGCAGGATCGACACCTGGAACAGCCCGAGCAGCTTGGCCCCGGACTCGTGGCCCGCCCACTGCATGTCGCCGTAGTGCGTGGTGATGCCGGGGATGAACCCGAGCACCGCGACCAGCAGGAAGACGGCGCCGACCGCGTAGGCCGCCCACTGGACCGGGGTACGGGCCCTCGCCGGGGCCCGGGTCCGCTGGGCGTTCTGACTGTGAGCCATGGACGCCTCCTTCGCCGATGTCTCGGACGTGAAGGCGCCCTACCCGCGATCTCCCCATGTATCCCTGCAGGTGAGAGGCGGTCCCGCCGCGGGCTGGGACCCCCGTGACGGGACCGCCCGCGGATCAGGGCTTGCGGGCCACGCCGCAGTAGGCGTCCACCGGCTCCGGCGGGCCGAACGGGCTGGGGTCCGGACGCCACAGCGAGCACGACACCAGGCCCGGCTCCACCAGCTCCAGGCCCTCGTACAGCCGGGCCAGCTCCTGCGGGGTGCGCAGCACGTACGGGATCGCCCCGGTGTCGTCGTAGCCCTGCTGGGCCTCCAGGAACGAGTCGTCGGTGGCGGTGCTGTCGTAGTGCATGAAGTAGCTGCCCGACGGGAGCCCGTCGATCAGCCGCCGCACGACCGTGACCGCCTCGTCGAAGTCCTGCAGGTGGCCGAGGATGCCCATGAGCATCAGCGCCACCGGCTTGTCGAAGTCGAGCGTGGCCGAGGCCGCCGCCAGGATCTTCTCCGGCTCCCGCAGGTCGGCGTCGATGTAGTCGGTCTTGCCCTCGGGCGTGCTGTTGAGCAGCGCGCGGGCGTGCGCCAGCACCAGCGGGTCGTTGTCGACGTAGACGATGCGGGACTCGGGGGCCACCCGCTGGGCGACCTCGTGGGTGTTGTCCACGGTCGGCAGCCCGGTGCCGATGTCGAGGAACTGCCGGATGCCGACCTCGCCCGCCAGGTACCGCACGCCGCGCGCCAGGAAGTAGCGGGTGGCGCGGGCCATGTCCACGATCGCGGGGTACACCTTGGCGTAGGCGTCACCGGCCTGCTGGTCGACGGGGTAGTTGTCCTTGCCGCCGAGCCAGTAGTTCCAGATGCGGGCGGACTGGGGGACCGTCGTGTCGATGCCGGGGGGCACCTGGGCCGGGGTGGAATCGTCGGTCATCGCGGCTCTACCTCACTTCGGTGGGAGACGGGCGAGCACAATCTTGCCGCCGGCTCAGCTGCCGTGGGGGTTACCTCTGCGTATCGTCGGCATTTTTCCGATGGGCCCGATATTGCCGGTCGTGCGCAATTTCGGTGGAATGTTCACAGCTCGTCCCGGACGCGGCGCAGGAACGCCACCGTCTCGGTGGGCGGCACCGCCTGCACCACCAGCCGGTCCATGATCGCCTGGTAGCGGGCCCGCTCGCCGTCGTTGACCGGGTACCGGGCGTGCGAGAGCTGCTCCAGGTAGACCATGTCGGACAGCTCGTCCTCGGCGAACCGCAGGATGGAGATCGGGCCCGCCGCCGGGTGGGCGCCCGCCGAGAACGGCAGGACCTGGATGTTGACGTGCGCCGGAGCGGACATGGCGATCAGGTGGTCGAGCTGCTCGCGCATGGTGGCGGGGTCGCACAGCGACCGGCGCAGCGCCCCCTCGTCGATGACCGCCCACAGCTTCGGCGCGCCGGTCCGCCGGTGCAGGATCCGGGCGCGCCGCATCCGCACCGCCACCCGGCGCTCGATCATCTCCTGGGTGACGTCGTCGGAGTCGAGCCGGGCCACCGCGCGGGCGTAGCCGGGGGTCTGCAGCAGGCCCGGCACGAACTGCACCTCGTAGGTGCGGATGACCGCCGCGGACTGCTCCATCCCCAGGTACGCCTCGAACCAGGCGGGCACCGCGTCGCCGTACGCCTGCCACCAGCCCGGCACCCGGGCCTGCTCGGCCAGCGCCAGCAGGGCGTCGCGCTCGGCCGCGTCGTGGACCTCGTACAGGTCGAGCAGGTCGGCCAGGTCACGGCGCTTGCAGCCGTGCCGGCCCAGCTCCAGCCGGCTGATCTTGGAGTGCGAGGAGCGCAGCGCCGCCGCGGCGTCCTCCCGGGTGAGGCCGCGCGCCTCGCGCAGCCTGCGCAGCCGCGCCCCCACCAGCATGCGCAGCGCCGTCGGTCCCGCCTCACGCGGTTCCAGCACCGTGCTCGGGTTCTGTTCCATAGCCTCCGCCCCCACCGCGACCCACGCCCGGACAGCCCCGAAGCCCTTCACTGTAATCAGCCGTTCACCGTTCCGTCCGGCGATGGCCGGTTATTGCCAAGGTCGTTTATCCGGAGAATCGAAATGACCCTCGGGTTCCGATCCTGATGATCGGCGGGCCCCGTACCGCCGATTTGTCGGAGGGTGCGCCTACCCTGGACGGCGACCCACGACCACCCGCACGGAGACGGCCGCCATGACACGCGTGACACCCCCGTTGATCGGGCGCGAGCACGCCGCCGGGGTGCTGCACGCCGAGATCGCCCGCGCCGTCGACAGCCACGGCGGGCTGGTGCTGGTCGCCGGGGAGGCGGGCATCGGCAAGACCGCCCTGGTGACCGACGCGGTGGTGGAGGCCCGGCGGCGCGGCGCGCTGGTGCTCAGCGGGTCGTGCTGGGAGTCCGGCGGCGCCCCCGGCTACTGGCCGTGGGTGCAGGTGGTGCGCGGCCTGCGGCGGGCCTGCTCGCCCGAGGAGTGGGCCGCCGTGGAGGAGGCGGCGGGCGGCGCGCTGGCGGTGCTGCTCGGCGAGTCCTCCGGCGACGACCCCCACGAGACCGACGGCTTCGTCCTGTACGACGCGGTCACCACGGCGCTGGTGTCGGCCGCGCAGCGCCGCCCGCTGGTGGTCGTGCTGGACGACCTGCACTGGGCCGACACCGCCTCGGTCCGGCTGCTGGAGTTCGCCGCCCAGCACACCTGGTTCGAACGGCTGCTGCTGGTCGGCACCTACCGCGACGTGGAGGTCGAGTGGGCCGAGCATCCGCTGCGCCCGCTGATCTCGTCGCTGGTCACCCGGGCGACGGTGGTGACGCTGACCGGGCTGGGCCGCGCCGAGGTCGGCGAGCTGATGGCCCGCACCGTGGGGCGGCGGCCGGACGACGCGCTGGTCGCCGAGGTGCACCGGCGCACCGGCGGCAACCCCTTCTTCGTGGAGCAGACCGCGCGGCTGTGGCACGGCGGCGGCCCGGTCAGCGCCATCGCGCCCGGCGTCCGCGACGCGGTGCAGCGGCGGCTGTCGCTGCTGCCGGGGCCGGTGGCGCGGCTGCTGACCGTGGCGGCGGTGCTGGGCCGCGAGTTCCACCGGGGCCTGCTGGCCGAGGTCGCCGGGGAGCCGGTCGCCCACGTCGACCGGCTGCTCGACCAGGCGGTGGCGGCCCGGCTCGCGGTGACGCTGGGCGCGGGCCGTTTCGCGTTCGCGCACGACCTGGTCCGCGAGACCCTCTACGACGGGCTCGACGACGCCCGCGACCTGCACGGTGAGGTCGTCCGGGCGCTGGAGCGCAACCCCGGCCTGGCCGAGCACGTGCTGGCCGCCGAGTCGGCCCGGCACGCCTGGCTGGCCCGCGACGTCCTGGACGCCGGGCGGGTGGTCGACCTGCTCACCGCCGCCGCCCGCGACGCCGGGGCCCGGCTGTCGCTGGACGAGGCCCTCGGCCACCGCCGCCGCGCCTGGGAGGCCGCCGCGCCGCTCGACCCCGGGCGGCGCGCGCAGGTGGCGCTCGACCTGGGCAACTCGCTGCACCACCACGGCCGGGCCGACGAGTCCTGGGCACTGTTCGCGACCGCCGCCGAGCTGGGCCGTGTGGCGGGCGACCCGATGGTGCTGACCCGGGTGGCGCTCACCCTGTACGGGCACCGGCCCGACGGCGGCGACCGGGGCAGGCTGGCCGAGACGCTGCTCGCCGAGGCGCACCACGCGCTGGTGGGCGACCTGCCCCCGGTCGGCGACCGGACCCACGACCGGCTCGCCAAGGAGCTGGCGCTGCACGCCACCGCGCTGGCCCGGCGGTCCGGCGACGACGAGGCCCTGGTCTTCGCGCTGTGGACGACGCACGACCTGATCTGGGGGCCCGGCCGCGCCGCCGAACGCGAACGGCTGATGGACGAGATCGCCGAGCTGTCCCGCAGGCGCAACGACGAGGAGACCGTGCACCTGGCCATCTCGCTGCGGTGGGTGTCGCGGGTCGAGCGCGGCGACCCCTCCTACCTGGAGGCGTTCCGGCACTTCCGCGCGGTGATGGAGAGCAGCGACCTGCCCCGGGCGGGCCTGTTCGCGACGGTCGACCGGAGCATCGTCGCCACGCTGCAGGGGCGGTTCGCCGAGGCCGAGGAGCTGCTGGCCGAGGTCGCCGCCGTCGACCACAGCGGTGACTTCATCGGCATGCTGCACCACATGCGCTGGACCCAGCTCATGCTGCGGGGCGACCGGGAGCAGCTGGAGGAGCTGCACCGGCGGCGGCGCAACCGGGACGCCTTCCACGGCCGGCTGCTGGAGGCCATCACCGCCGTCGAGTTCGACGACCTCGGCACCGCCCTGGCCCACCTGGAGGACTTCACCGCCCGGCTGGGCGACGGCCGGCCCGTGCCCGGGATGTTCGCCTCGCTGTGGCTGCGGTTCCGCGCGCAGGTCGCGGCGGCCACCCGCGATCCGGAGCTGTGCGCGGCGGTGCGCGCCGAGATCTCCCCGGTCGCCGACGAGTGGGCGGTGTCGGTGTACGGCTGCGACCTCGGCGGGCCGTTCCGGCTGTGGCTCGCGATGGTCGACGCCGCCCAGGAGCGGTGGGACGACGCGGTCGCCAACTTCACCGCCGCGTGCGAGTCGGCCGACCGGATGCTGGCCCGGCCCTGGTCGGTCGAGGCCCGCACGGGCCTGGTGCAGACGCTGCTGGCGCGGGGCGACGCCGGGTCCGCGGCCCCGCTGCTGAAGGAGACGCTGGCCGAGGCCGAGGAGCTGGGCATGGCGCACGCCGTCGAACGGCTCCGCCGCGCCCGTGAGGAGTGCAGCCCCCTCGACCGGGCGGTGGCGGTGACCGCCTCGGCCAACGAGTTCCGCTTCGACGGCGAGGTCTGGTGGCTGGCGTACGCGGGGCGCGTGGTGCACATGCCCGACGCCAAGGGCCTGCGCGACCTGCACCTGCTGCTGTCCGGGCCCGGCACGGAGGTCCCGGCGGTCCGGCTGGCCAACCCGGAGGGCGGCGCGGAGGCCGCCGCCGCCCGCGCGATGGGCGGCGACCCGGTGCTCGACGAGGAGGCCAAGGCCCGCTACCGGCGCCGCCTGGCCGAGCTGGACGAGGAGATC
>DATADI010000555.1:0-17038 GCA_036258615.1 Thermomonospora sp.
GCACCGCCCGCGCCCACCGCTCGGCCAGCGGCCGGCGCGCCCGGCCCAGCCCGGGGACCCGCAGCCGGTCGATGTCGCGGCCCGCGAAGCCCAGCAGCGCGGGCAGCAGGGTGACGGCGGTGACCATCGTCATCAGCACGGTCACCCCGGCGGCCACGGCGACCGCGTTGAGCAGCTTCTGCTGCATCACCATCAGGCCGAGCAGCGCGATGACCACGGTGGTCCCGGCGAACAGCACCGCGCGCCCGGCGGTGGTGATGGCGGTGACGGTGGCCCGCTCGGGGTCGGCACCCCCGGCCAGTTCCTCGCGGTAGCGGGTCACGATGAACAGGGCGTAGTCGATGCCGACGCCGAGCCCGATGAGCGCGGCGACGATCGGGCTGAAGGCCGGGGCGGGCAGCAGGTGCCCGAGCAGCATGATCAGCGCCAGCCCGGTGCCGATCCCGAACAGCGCGGTCACGATGGGCAGCCCCATGGCCAGCACGGAGCCGAACGCGATGAGCAGGATGACGACGGCGGCCAGCAGGCCCACGGCCTCGGAGGAGCCGCCCTCGGGGGTCTCGGCGGCCTCCACGACCGCGCCGCCCAGCTCCATCCGCAGCCCGCCGTCCGGGCCGGCGCGCACGTCGGCCAGCAGTTCCTTGACCGGCTCGGTGGGCATGTCCTCGGCGACCACGTCGAGCTGGGCGGCGGCGAAGGCGGTCCTGCGGTCGGGCGCGACCTGCTGGGGCGCGCTGTACGGGGAGGACACCTCGGTCACGTGCGGGGTCCGCCGCAGCCGCTCGACGGCCTGCTCGACGCGGGCCCTGACGGCGGGGTCGTCGATGCCGCGCTCGGCGCTGACGGCCAGGGTGATGGACTCGCCGCGCATGCCCGGGAAGTGCCGGTCCAGGATGTCCTGGGCGCGTGCCGACTCCGACGACCCGCCGGTGAAGTCGTTGAGCGGGTCGGCGGCGTTGCCGAAGCCGACGGCCATCACGGCCGCCGCGCCCACGATCCACAGCAGCACGGCGAGGCGTCGTCTGCGGTGGCAGAGGCGGGCCAGCCTCGCCAGCGGCCCGTCCGGAACTGCGGTCATGTCGTGCTCCTCAAGGGGTCGTCTCGGTACCCCCCGAGGTTCGTCGCCGGGTGTCTCCTCCCACGTCGGGCGCGGGATGTCACTTGCGCGGGCGACCTACACCGCGAGATGTACACCGCTCGCGGTAAGGGACGGGGGTCCGGGTCTCCTCCCCGCGAAGGAGCGACCCTCAGCCGGAGTCAGGGAGGCGGGCGCTGACCACGAAGCCGCCGCCGGGCGCGGGGCCCGCGCTCAGCGTCCCGCCGAGGGCCTCGGCGCGTTCGCGCATGCCCGCGATGCCGTGGCCGCCGCCGTCGGTCGTGCTGTCCGGGACGGCCCCGGCGGGCCCGTCGTCGGCGACCCGCAGTTCCACCGCGTCCGGCCGGTAGGCGACCTCGACCACCGCCGAGACCCCGGTCCCGGCGTGCCGCAGCACGTTGGTCAGCGACTCCTGGACGATCCGGTAGGCGGCGTGGTCGGTCTTCTCCCCGACCGGGCGCGGGCCTCCGGTCACGTCGAGGCGCACCCGCAGCCCGGCGGCGCCCACCGCGTCCACCAGGGCCGGGAGACGGTCGAGCCCGGCGCGGTCGGGGTCCTCGCCGGGGCCGCCGCCGCGCAGCACGCCCAGCGTCGCGCGCATGTCCCGCATCGCCTGCTTGCCCGCGCCCCGGATGGCCGTCAGCGCGGCCATGACCTGCTCGCCGCCCTCGGCGGCCCGGGGCCCCCGGAGCAGGTGCAGGGCGCTGCCCGCCTGGACGGTGATGGTGGCCATGCTGTGCGCGACGGTGTCGTGCAGCTCGCGGGCGATCCGCACCCGTTCCTCGTCGACCCGGCGGGCGGCCTCCCGTTCGCGGTCCAGCTCGGCCTGGCGCAGCCGCTCGCGCGCCTCGGCGGCCAGCTCCCGGCGGCTGACCACCACCTCGCCGAGCAGGATCACCACGGCGATCAGCGCGAGGTGCGGCAGGAAGTAGGCGAACGCCTCCAGCAGACCGAAGTCGTCCACCACGCCGACCATGAAGAGCCCGATCCCGAAGAACAGCGCCGTGACGCCGATCGCCCAGGCGGTGCGGCCCGCCAGCACCGCCGTGTAGAGGGGGACGGTCAGCGGGCCCGCCGGAGTGATCGCGGGGTACTGCGACGCGTAGTAGGCGAACAGGGTGGCGCTGACGACGAGGACCACCGCCAGCGGCCACCGGCGGCGGGCCAGGAGGGGCAGCGACATCAGCAGGCCCAGCCCGTAGGCGAGGGCGTCCCGGTCCTTGGCGCCGTCCTCCTCGGCGACGACGATCATGATGAGGAGCACGGCGGCGACGACGGCCGTGACGGCCAGATCGACCAGGAACGTCCGGCGGTCAGGCCGGGGACGGAGACGCTGGGAGGGCATTGCCCCACGGTAAGGGGCTCAGGGCCGGACCAGCACGGCGGCGCTGCCGTACCCGCCGCCGAAACCGGTGCACAGCGCCACCCCGGCCCCGTCCACCTGGCCGGTGCCGGTTCCGCGGAGCTGGCGCACGGCCTCGGCCACGTTGTTGAGGCCGTGCACGTACCCCTCCGACAGCAGGCCGCCGTGCGGGTTGACGGGGACGTGCGCGCCGGTGGAGAGCGCGTCGGCCAGGTCGGCGCGGGCCACCAGGCCGAAGTCCTCCAGCTGCCGGGGCACCAGCCAGCTGTAGGCGTCGTACAGCAGCGCCACGTCGATGTCGCGCGGTCCCATTCCCGCCGCCTCGTACAGCGGACCGGCCACGTAGGCGGAGAACACCCGGGTGACGTCGGGGGCCTTGTCCATGGCGGAGGCCCCCGGGCCGCCGCCCCGGACCACCGCGTGGATCACCGGGGCGTGCGGGGCGCGCCGCACGGAGGTGACGACCAGCGCGCAGGCCCCGTCGGTCTCCTGGCAGCAGTCGCAGCGCCGCAGCGGCGAGGCCACCATGGGCTCGGCCCGGTACTCCGCCAGGCTCATCGGCGTGCGGCGCAGCGCCCTCGGGTTGCCCGCGGCCCGCTCCCGGGACCGGGCGACCACCGCGTACAGGTGCTCCTCCCCCAGGCCCGTGTCGTGCAGGTACCGCTGTGCGGCCAGGGCGAACTGGCAGACCGGCCCGGCCATGCCGTACGGGCGGGTGAACTGCTCCTCGTCGCCCTCGGCCAAAGCCAGGGGCAGCGCGTTCATGCGGCGGCCGGAGCGCCCGTTGAGCGCCCGGTACACCAGGACGGTCTCGGCGAGACCGGCGTCGACGAGCATCGCCGCGTCGGCGAGGAGGGACGCGCTCTGCGTGCCGCCGCCGTGGATCTCGTTGTGCCAGCCGATCTCGGTGAGCCCGAGCCGCCGCGCCACCTGGACCACCGGGGCGGAGTCGCCGAGGTGGTAGCTGAGGATCGCGTCAGGGCGTCCGGCCCCGGCGTCGGCGAGCGCGGCGCGGGCCGCCTCGACGGCGAGGTCCAGCACGGGCCGCCCGGAGCGGCGGGTCAGCGCGGTCATCCCGACACCGGCGACCGCGGCCCTTCCCGCGAAGCCCTGCCGAGGCACCCGGTCCCCTCCTGCCGCGCGGGCCGCCCGCCGGGGATGGGGCGCGATCCATCCTGGCGGGCGGCGGTCCGTCGGGCGGGCGCGCACAGCGGGCCCGCGCAGCCGAACCTAGCCCGGAAGCCCGCAGTAGGCAAGCACTTGCTCGGGACCTCAGAGCGCGTACTGGATCGCCGCGCGCTCCCCGAGCAGCGGCGTGATCACCTCGTCCACCACCGCCCGGTGCTCGGGGTGGTCGCGGTAGGCCAGGTAGCCGTCCCGGTCGTCGAAGTCGGCCACCACGGCGAAGTCGTACGCCCCGGGGTTGACGCCCGCGTCGGCGCCCAGGCTGTAGGCCCGGATCTGCGGGATCTTCTCCGGCAGCGCCCCGAGCCGGGCGGCCACCTCCTCCTGCTGGCCGGTGGTCGTGCCCTCGGCCCAGCGGAACAGCACCACATGACGGAATCCACTCATGGCGTCACCGTAGCGCCCGGCGGCCCGCTAGCCCGGCTCCCCCAGCTCCGCGGCGGCGACGGCGCCCAGCTCCCAGCACGCCTCCAGGTCGGCCTTGGCGGGCTCCCCGGTGACCACCAGCGGCGGCCGGACCGCCCGCCAGCCCAGGCCGGTGGTGATCGCCTCCAGCGCCCGCAGCGCCCCGGTCGCGTCGCTCGCGCCGTGCAGGTACGCCGCGTACGGGCGGCGCGCCGTCGCCTCCAGGCAGGGGTAGTAGATCTGGTCGAAGAAGTGCTTGAGCGCGCCGGAGATGTACCCGATGTTGACGGGCGTGCCGAGGATCAGCCCGTCGGCCTCCAGCACGTCCACCGCGCTCGCCGTCAGCGCGGGCCGGGCGACGACCTCGACGCCCTCGATCTCGTCGGTGGACGCCCCGGAGCGCACCGCCTCGAACATGGCCTGCAGGGTCGGCGAGGCGGTGTGGTGGACGATCAGCAGCGTCTTCATCACCGCCGAGCCTAGCGACGCGCCCCCGCCCCGGCCGGTCGCGGCTCCCGCCGTCCGGGCGCGGACCGCTCGGACGGCACGGACCCGAAGCCCGCCAGGATCGACTCCAGCAGCGGCAGCGCCTGCCCGGCGCGCCGGGCCCGGATGACCGCGTCCCACAGGGGCTCGAACTTCTTCCAGCCCCCGGCGTAGGCGGCGTGCCGGGCCTTGCCGCGCAGCGTCGGCTTGGTGTTCGCGCCCCGCAGGATGGACCCCCACCGGTAGAAGTCGCGGTACGCCTTCCAGTAGCCCTGTTCGAGCTGGCGCGGGGTCATCCGGGCGGGCCGGAACACGGTGTGCCGGGTGTCGTAGCGGTCCCAGTCGGAGTGCAGCAGCCGGTCGTCCCGGGCCATCCGCTCGTACAGCCGGGTGCCCGGATAGGGCGTGAGGATGTGGAAGGTGGCGGTCTCGACGCCCTGCGCGACGGCCCACTCCACGGTGCGGTCGAACACGCTGGGGTCGTCGGAGTCCATCCCGAAGACGAAGCTGGCGTTGACCATCACGCCAAGGTCGTGCAGCCGCCGGATCGCGGCGGCGTAGTCGCGGTCGATGTTCTGCCACTTGCGCTGCTCGGCGAGGTTGGCGCTGTTGATGGTCTCGAACCCGACGAACAGGCTGCGCAGGCCCGCCGCCACCGCCTTCTCCAGCAGGCCCGGCTGCAGGACGGTCTTGACGGTGCCCGCGGCCTGCCACAGCCGCCCCATGCCGCGCATCCCGTCGAACAGCGGACCGGCGAAGCGGGCGTTGCCGAACAGGTGGTCGTCGAGGAAGTACAGGTGCCGTCCGGGCAGCCGGTCGATCTCGGCGAGCGCGGCGTCCACGGTCTGGGTGTAGAACGACCTGCCGCCCTCGAAGAACGCCTCCTTGTAGCAGAAGTCGCACACGTGCGGGCAGCCCCGTGACACCACGATCGAGTTGGGCACCAGGTAGCGGCCCCGCTTGATGAGGTCGCGGCGGATCGGCGGCAGCCCGTCCAGCGTCCGGACGGTGGAGTCGTAGCGGGGGGCGGGGCGGCCCGCGCGCAGGTCGGCCAGGAACCCCGGCCAGGTGTCCTCGCCCGGCCCGGTGAAGATCGTGTCGGCGTGCGCGGCGGCCTCCTCCGGCAGCGAGGTCACGTGCAGCCCCCCGAGGCACACGTGCGCGCCCCGGGCCCGGTAGTGGTCGGCCAGCTCGTAGGCCCGCCGCGCGGAGGTGATGTAGACCTGGATCACCACCAGGTCCGGCTCGTCCTCCACGCTGACACGCTCGACGTGCTCGTCGGTGATGTCCACCTCGTCGTCGGGGTCGAGGTAGCCCGCCAGCGTCGCCAGCCCGAGCGGCGGGAACAGCGCGTACTTGACCGGCCGGAACAGCGGCGACGTGGCCTCGGTGAGGGCGGGCAGGATCATCTTCACGCGCATGGGACTCCGTCCGTCGTGGTCCATCGCCGCTCGGTGAGTGGGACGTCCGTTTCGTCCCCCGGGTTGGCCGCTCCCGGTTCCGGTGACCGGACCTGGCTGCTACGCTTACCAAGCGAGCGCTTGGTACGAGCCGGAGAGCCGGCCGGGCGGGGAGGCGTTCCGAGGCGATGAGGAGCCGGATGTGGCCGAGCGGCGGATGAAGTTCTCGACCTTCCACCTCTTCCACCAGTTCGCCGGGCAGTCGGCGCGGGAGGTGTACGAGTACCAGATCGAGATCGTCGAGCTGCTGGAGGAGCTGGGCTTCGACGGGATCTGGGTGGCCGAGCACCACTTCCGCGACTACGGCGTGGTCCCCAACGTGTTCACGCTGCTGTCCCACCTGGCGGCCCGCACCCAGCGGCTGCGGCTGGGCACCGGGATCGTGGTGCTGCCGCTGCACAACCCCGTCCACGTGGCCGAGGAGGCCGCGATGGTGGACCTGCTGTCGGGCGGGCGGCTCCAGCTCGGCGTGGGGCGCGGCTACCAGAGCGTGGAGTTCGAGAGCTTCGGGCTGGACCTGGCCGAGGCCCGCGACCGGTTCGACGAGTGCCTGGACATGATCGTCGGCCTGTGGACCCAGGACGCCTTCGAGTACAAGGGCCGCTTCCACGAGACCCGGCATCCGCTGTCCCTGGTGCCCCGGCCGGTGCAGCGCCCGCACCCGCCGATCCACGTGGCGGCGGTCAGCCCCGAGACCGTCGAGCGGTACGCCGCGCGCGGGCTGCCGATCCTGGCCGACCCCGCCGCCCCGTTCCGCCGGATCGCGCGGGCCGCCGAGACCTGGCACGCCACCGCCGCCGCGCACGGGGTGGACTCCCCCGAGGTGGAGCTGGTGGCCAGCCGGGCGGTGTACGTGGCGCCCACCGTGGAGCAGGCCCGCGCCGACCAGGCCCGGTTCGAGGCGGGTTTCGACCGGTCGCGCATCTTCAACCGGCAGTCCGCCCCGGTGGACGCCCGGACCGGCGAGATCGCCCGGGGCTTCGAGTACTGGCAGGACCGCTACCTGCGGGGCGGCTCGGTGGACAACGACTTCCGCTGGGAGCAGCTGGAGGTCATCGGGGACCCCGAACGGGTCATCGGCCAGATCCGGGCCATCGGGGAGATGGGGTTCTCCCACCTGATGTGCGACTTCGGCAGCACCCGGCCGATCCCCCTGGAGGAGATGCGGCGGGTGCTGCGGTTCTTCGCCGCGGAGGTCATGCCCGCCTTCCGCTGAGTCCGCTGAGTCCGATGAGTTCCGCTCCACGCGAGGAGGCTCGATGTCCGTACACCGGCTCACACTCGGGGACGTGCTCGCCGAGCACCGGCGCGGACGGCCCGCCGGGGTCGCCGCCGTTGACGGGGAGGTGCGGCTGACGTATCCGGAGCTGGACGAGCGGACCGCGCTGCTGGCGGGGGCGCTGGCCGCCGACGGGGTCGGGCCGGGCGAACGGGTCCTGTGGCTGGGGCGCAACTCCCACCGCGTGCTGGAACTGCTGCTGGCGTGCGCCCGGCTCGGCGCGGTGTGCTGCCCGGCCAACTGGCGGCAGAGCCCCGACGAGCTGGCGTTCGTGCTGGACGACCTGTCGCCGAGGGTGGTGGTCTGGGAGGAGTCCGAGAACGCCGAGAAGGCCCGGGGGCAGGCGCCGGGGAGCGCGCGGTGGGTGCGGTCGGGCGGCGCGGCCGACGAGTACGGGGCGTACCTGGCGGGCGGCGACCCGGACGCCGCGGACGCCGAGGTCCCGGCGGACGCGCCGGTGCTGGCGCTGTACACGGCGGCGTTCGACGGACGCCCCAACGCGGCGCTGCTCAGCCACACCGCGCTGCTGGCGCACGGCATGAGCCTGCTGCACGTCCGGCAGATGGAGGACGGGTTCACGTTCCTCAACTGCGGGCCGCTGTTCCATGTCGGGACCATGATGTTCTGCCTGGCCACCTTCCAGCTCGGCGGCACGAACGTCTTCACCCCGGCGTTCGAGCCGGCCGAGGTCTGCCGGCTCATCGAGGCCGAGCGGTGCACCCAGGCGTTCCTGTTCGGGCCGATGATCGACGCGCTGGTGGCGGCGAACGCCGACCGCGGGCACGACCTGTCCTCGCTGCGGTTCGTGTCCCACTCCCCCGAGTGGGACGCCATGATCACCGTGGACGACTCGCCCTGGTGCGCCTCGGGGATGGGCGGCTACGGGCAGACCGAGGTCGGCGGCATGCTCACCTTCCTCGGCCTGGGACTGGGCGGCGCTGGCTCCGCCGGGCGGGCCTCCCCGCTGGCGCACGTGCGGATCCTGGGGCCGGATGGCAGCGAGGTCCCGCCGGGCGAGGTCGGCGAGATCTGCGCGCGGGGCCCCGCCGTGTTCTCCGGCTACTGGAACCGGCCGGAGCTGAACGCGGCCAAGACCGCCGGGGGCTGGCACCACACCGGCGACCTGGGCCGCCGTGAGCCGGACGGGACCCTGACGTTCCTCGGGCCCCGCCTGCGGATGATCAAGTCGGCCAACGAGAACGTCTACCCGGCGGAGGTCGAACGGGCCCTCAAGGAGCACGAAGCCGTCGCCGACGCCGCCGTGATCGGAGTGCCCGACGAGCGGTTCGGCCAGGCCCCCAAGGCGGTCGTCGTGCTCGCCGAGGGCCGCTCCGCCACCGCCGAGGAGATCATCGCGCACGTCCGCGACCGCATCGCCTCCTACAAGAAGCCCCGCGAGGTCGTGTTCGCCGACGCCATCCCCAAGAAGGGGCACGTGCCCGACTACGACGCCCTGGACGCCCGGTACGGCGGGGGCGGCTACCCGGGCACCTGAAACTCCGTGATCTAGCGGCCCACCGGCGCCCAGGGCCGCGAGATCACGGCACCACCGCTACAGGACGGCGACCGGCGTGAGGGGGCTGCCCGTGCCGCCCTCGACGGCCAGCGGGGCGGCGACGAACAGGAAGTCCCGCCGCCCCGTCGCCGCCAGCTCCTCCAGCCAGAGCATCTCGGCCAGATGGATCCCGTGCCGCCACAACAGGACCAGGTGCAGGTCGTCGTCGGCGTCCTCGTCGGCGCCCTGCCGCGCGTTCAGCCCGCCGATCGCGGCGTTGTCGCAGGCCACCATCGCCACGTCCCGCCCGGCCAGCCAGCGCCCCGCCGCCGCCGACAGGCCCGGCTGCCCCGACCAGTACGTCTCGGGCGACTCCCGCCACGCCAGCGGCCACCCGGTGCGGACCACGGCCACGTCCCCGGGCCGCGGGTCCGCGCCGCACGCCTCCAGGTCCGCCACGGTGATCCGGTCGCCGGCCTCCAGCCGCCGGACGCCGCGCGCCGCGGGCACGTCGAACAGCACCCCGCGCGCCACCACGGGACCCGCCTTGTCGATCCCGCACCGCGCCGCCCCGTACGAGCGGACCCGCCCGGCCGGATGCCCGTTGTACAGCTCGTCGCCCGTCCACATGTGGCACAGCGCGTCCATGTGCGTGGTGGTGCCGTGCGGGGAGACGACCAGCGCGTCGTCGGCCATCTTCAGGCCCGCGCCGATCGCCCGCGCCCCGGCCGCGTAGTCGCCGCCGTCCACCGCCATGAAGTGCTGCGGCAGGGGGCGTCCCCGCAGGTGCGGAACGGTCGCCGGGCGGGCCGAGGAGGTCGCGCCGCGGATCGGCTGCGCCAGGCCGAGTACCCGGCCCTCCCGGACGCAGCCGACCGCCGCCAGGACCGCCTCGGGGGTGAGCAGGTTCAGTGTGCCGCGTTCGTCGGCGGCCCCCCATCGACCCCAGTTGCCGGATTCGAGCATCATTCGGTGAGACCTTTCGGAGAGGACCGCGCGTGACGATCGACGCATTCGACACTGCTGTGCACGGACACTGCGACCCCGCGTTCAAGGGCGTGCGGGAGGTGCTGGAGGAGTCCTTCGCCCGTGGCCGGGACCTCGGCGCGGCGGTGGCCGTGTACGCGGGCGACCGGCTGGTGGCCAACCTGTGGGGCGGGGTCGCCGACCACCGCGCCGGACGCCCCTGGGAGGAGGACACGCCCTGCTTCGCGTTCTCCTGCACCAAGGCGCTGACCGCGACGGCGGCGCTGCTGCTGGCCGAACGCGGCGCCTACGACCTGGAGGCCCCCGTCGCCGGGTGGTGGCCGGAGTTCGCCGCCGAGGGCAAGGACCGGGTCACCGCCGAGCAGGTGCTGTCCCACCAGGCGGGGCTGCCCGCGTTGGCGCGGCCGGTGAGCGCCGAGGAGGCCGCCGACCCCGCCGCGATGGCCGCGATGCTCGCCGCGCAGGCCCCGGAGTGGACGCCGGGCGAGACGCACGGCTACCACGCGCTGACCTTCGGCTGGCTGGCCGGGGAGATCGTGCGGCGGCACGCCGGACGGCCGGTCGGGGCGTTCGTCCGCGAGGAGTTCGCCGGTGACCTGGACCTGTGGATCGGCTCCCCGCCGGAGGTCGTCGAGCGGGCGGCGAAGCTGACCGCCCGGCGTCCTGCGGCGGCGCGCGACCTCGGCCCCGCCCCCGCCGAGCCGCAGCCGACCGGCGCGAACGGGGACACCGCCCTGGCCCGTCTCGCCCGCGCGACCCGCGAGCAGATCGACCTCATGAACCGGGCGTTCAACAACCCGCACCCGGGCAAGGGCGGCTACAACAACCCGGTGGTGCTGGCGGCGGGCTGGCCCGGAGCGGGCATGGTGACGACGGCGACGGGGCTGGCCGGGTTCTACCGCGACCTGATCGCCGGACGGGTGCTGCGGCCCGAGACCCTCCGCGAGGCGCTGCGCCCGCGCGTGTCCGGCCCCGACCGGGTGATGCTCAACGACAGTGCCTTCGGCCTCGGCTACATGCGTCCCTCGATGTCGTACTTCACCCCGGCCGCCGGGGCCGCCACGGCGTTCGGGCACAACGGCGCGGGAGGCTCCCTCGGGCTGGGCGACGTGGAGGCGGGCATCGCCGTCGCCTACCTCCCCAACCTGATGGGCGGCGAGCCCGCCGGGGACACCCGCGCCTACCGCATCGCCGAGGCCGTCTACGCGTCCCTGTGAGGTCATTGCATCGTGATCCCGCCGCTGACGGAGAGGGTCTGGCCGGTGATGTAGGAGGCGCGGTCGGTGCACAGGAAGGCGACCAGGCCCGCGACGTCGTCGGGGCGGCCGATGCGGCGGAGCGGGATCTGGCGGGCGAGCCTGTCGAGCAGGCCGGGGTGCTGTTCGGCCACCCGGCGCACCATCGGGGTGTCGGTGGGGCCGGGGCAGACGACGTTGCTGGTGACCCCGTCGCGGGCGGCCTCGCGGGCCAGGCACCTGGCGAGGCCGAACAGGCCCGCCTTGGTGGCGGCGTAGGCGCCCTCGCCGCCGGAGCCCGCCCGTGCCCCGTCGGAGGACACGAAGACCAGGCGTCCCCAGCCGCGTCCGGTCATGGCGGGGAGCAGGGCGCGGGTGATCTGCATGGGGGCGCGCAGGTTGATCCGCCACATCAGGTCCCAGTGGGCGGGGTCGCTGTCGGCGAACGGTTCCACGATGCTGACACCGGCGTTGTGGACGACGATGTCGATCGCGTCGCCCGCCTCGGCGAGGAACCGGGTGATGTCGGCGGCGTCGCCGAGGTCCACGCGGTGGGCGGTGCCGCCGAGGGGCCCGGCGGTGGCATGCGCCGCGTCGGCGTCCAGGTCGGCCACGACGACGTGCGCGCCCAGGGACGCCAGGTCGGCGCAGACGGCGCGTCCGATGCCCCCGGCCCCTCCGGTCACCAGCGCGGTACGGCCCGCCAGGCTCATGCCGTCCATCGTCAGCGCCTCCAGGCGTCGGCCAGGTCGGTGGTGGTGGCGCGGGCGGCCAGGAGGGCGACGGTGTTGTCCATCACCGCGTCGCCGTACTCGGCGGGGACCCCGGCGACCGCGTCGGTCAGGACGACGGCCCGGTAGCCGAGGTTGACGGCCTCCAGGCACAGGCCGGGCACGCCGAGGTTGAGGGAGACCCCGGCCACCGCCACGGTCCGGACGCCCAGGGACCGCAGGGTCTGGTCCAGCGCCGTACCGGTGAACGGGGAGAAGCCGTGGTAGCGCCGCGACTCCAGGTCGGCCGCGTCGCGCAGCTCGGGCAGCACCTCGACGGCGCCGGTGCCTTCGAGCATGTGCCCCGGGTCGCGCAGCAGGGCCTTGATGAAGGGGTTGTTGCCGGTGTGGCTGCCCGCCCGGTCGGCGCGGAAGGCGGCCGTGCAGTGCACGACGCGCACTCCGGCGGCGCGGGCGGCACGCGCCGCGCGGGCCGCGTTGGGCACCACGTCGCGCTCGGCGCACACCGCGGCCAGCTCGGGGAACCGGGCCAGGTCGCCCACCACACCGCGTTGCATCTCCATGACCAGCAGCGCCGTGTGCGGGGGCGCGGCCAGCTCGGACAGGTCGATCGCCACGATTCTTAACCTAGCACTTGCTTGGTGATCGGCCGAGGTCCCCGGCGGGGTAACGTCGTCGGCCGTGGACGTACCAGCGATGCACCCCTGGCCGGAGACCCCCGGCGAGGCCGAGGCGATCCAGGACCGGCTGCGCCCCCTCCTCGACCTCACCGCTCCCGGGCCGCGAGCGCCGCGCACCGTGGCGGGCCTGGACGTGTCGTACGCCGAGGACGGCGACCGGCTCGCCGCCGCCGTGGTGGTGCTGGACGCGGCGACGCTGGAGCCGGTGGAGGAGTCGGTGGTCACGGGCACGGCCGCGTTCCCGTACGTGCCGGGGCTGTTCGCCTTCCGGGAGCTGCCCGCGCTGGTCGAGGCGCTGGAGCGGCTGTCGGTGACCCCGGACCTGCTGGTGTGCGACGGGCAGGGGCTGGCGCATCCCCGACGGTTCGGGCTGGCCTGCCATCTGGGCGTGCTCACCGGCCTGCCGTCGATGGGCGTCGCCAAGAACCACCTGCTGGGCGCCTACGACCCGCCCGGCGAGACGCGGGGGTCGTCCGCCGACCTGACGGACGGGGGCGAGGTCGTCGGCCGGGTGCTGCGCACGCAGACCGGCGTGCGGCCGGTGTTCGTGTCGGTGGGGCACCGCATCGACCTGGCCACGGCCTGCCGTCACGCGCTGGCGCTGAGCCCCCGGTACCGGCTGCCGGAGACCACCCGCCGCGCCGACCACCTGAGCCGCCGGGCCCTCCGCGACGCCTGACGGGACCGCCCCGATCGGTCCTCCCGGCCGGGCCTTGTGAGGCTACCAAGCGTGCGCTAGGTTGGTCCCGATGTCGGTCCCGGTGCCCGTTCCCAGCCCGCTGACGGCCCCCTACTGGGCGGCCTGCCGGCGGGGCGAGCTGGCGCTCCAGCGCTGTGGCGGCTGCGCGCGGTTCGTCCACCTCCCCGAGCCGGTGTGCCCGTTCTGCGGGGGGAGGGACCTGCCGTACGAGCGGGTGTCCGGGCGGGGCGTCGTGCACACCTTCACCGTCGTCCACCGCGCGTTCGTGCCCGGGTTCACGCCGCCGTTCGTCCTGGCGTGGATCGACCTCGCCGAGGGCGGGGCGCGCGTCTTCGGCGACGTGGTCGGCCTCCCGCCGGAGGACGTCCGCATCGGGATGCCGGTGCGGGTGTGCTTCACCGAGATCCCCGGCTTCGGCCCCGTCCCCCGCTGGAGGCCCGCGTGACCCGGATCGGCAACGTGCTCTACACCGCCCAGGACGTCGAGGCCGCCGTCCGCTTCTACCGCGACGGCCTCGGGCTGACCGTGAGGTTCACCGACGGCGGCCGGTTCGCCGCGCTGGACTGCGGCGGGACGACGTTCGCGCTGGCCGGGCCGGAGGAGGACGTCACCGGCGGGGTGCCCGCGGTGTCGTTCCGGCTCACCGGCGCCGCGGACGTCGCGGCGACGGCGGCGCGGCTGGTCGCCGCCGGGGCCACGCTGGTCCGGGGCCCCGAGGAGGGGCCGCACGAGGTCCGCGCGGTGCTGCGCGACCCGTCCGGCAACCCGTTCGTGCTCTACGCAGGCAAGTAGCCCCACCCCGAAGGAGACCTGCCGTGGCGCCAGACTCCCCCAGCCCGTTCAGCAACTACGCCCACGCCGTCCTCACCGCCACCGCCCTGCGCACGCCCGGCAAGGTCGCGCTCACCTACTGCGGTGCGCGGTCCTTCACCTACGACCAGCTCAACCGGCGGGTCAACCGCGTCGCGCACGCGCTGCTCGCCGCCGGGATCACCCCCGGCACCCGGGTCGCCTCCCTGATGAACGAGACCCTGCACGTGGCGGAGGTCTACCTGGCCCAGATGAAGATCGGCTCGGTCGTCGCCGCGCTGAACCCGTACTGGCCCGCCGACACCCTCGCCCAGGTCGTGGAGCACTCGGGGTGCACCGCGTTCGTGTACGACGCCAGCGTGGCGGAGCTGGTCCGCGAGGTCCGGCCGAAGCTGCCCGGGGTGAAGCTGTGGCTGCGGGTCGGCGGGGCGGCCGAGGACGCGGTGGACGTGGACGCGATGGCGGCCGAGGCGAGCGAGGAGGAGCCGCCGCTCGGCGGGTTCGGCGACGACCTGCTCGCGCTGTTCTACACCTCGGGGACCACGGGGCTGCCCAAGGCGGTCATGCACAGCCACTTCAGCTCGCTGGCGACCGCGCAGATCTGGCTGGACGTGGACCGCGACCCCGACTCGGTGATGGGCACGGGCGCGATCATCTGGGGCATCGGGTTCCCCGCGCTGGTCGGCCCGGCGTTCTACGCGGGCATGACGCTGGTGCTGGAGCAGGACTGGGGCCCGGCGAACTTCCTGCGCGTGGTGCCCCGCGAGAAGGTCACGCACGTCAGCCTGATCCCGAGCTTCTTCTCCGCGCTGCTGGGCTCCGACGACCACGAGGACGCCGACCTGTCGTCGCTGCGGGCGATCGTGCTGGGCGGCGAGCCGCTGCTGCCCGCGCTGCGCGAGCGCATCATGAAGCGGCTGCCGGGCGCGGCGATCTACAGCTACTACGGCCAGACCGAGGCCCCCTACACCTGCTTCGGGCGGCAGGACGACGGCAGCCAGGACATCGCCTCGGTGGGCCGCGCCCGGACCTCCTGCGCGGTCCGCGTCACCGGCCCGGACGGCGCGCGGCTGGTGGGCGAGGTCGGCGAGATCAACCTCACCGGGCCCCACCGGATGCTGGGCTATGACGGGCTCCCGGACCTGACCGCCGACGTGTTGCGCGACGGCTGGTACGTGGGCGGCGACCTCGGCCGCATGGACGAGGACGGGTTCCTGTACGTGCTGGGCCGCCGCGAGGACGCCATCCTCAAGGACGGCCAGTGGACGCAGCCCGTCCAGCTCGAGGAGGCGGCGGCCGGGATCGACGGGGTCGCCGAGGCCGGGGCGGTGGGGGTGCCCGCGCATCCGGAGGGCGGGGAGGCCGTCGAGCAGCGGATCCTGGTCGCGGTGGTGCCCCGGGCGGGCGCGGCGCTGGACGCCGAGGCGGTCCGTGCGGCGCTCGCCGCGCGGCTGCCCGCCCACCAGGCCCCCGACGTCGTGGTGGTCGCCGACGAGCTGCCGCACACCCAGGACGCCTCCGGTGGCCCCGGCAAGCTGCTGCGCCGCGCCATCCGCGACCAGTACGGCGACCGTGTCCGC
This sequence comes from Thermomonospora sp., assembly GCA_036258615.1. Classification (GTDB taxonomy): domain Bacteria; phylum Actinomycetota; class Actinomycetes; order Streptosporangiales; family Streptosporangiaceae; genus Thermomonospora. The sequence goes on from DATADI010000555.1 coordinate 15,493, forward strand.
TGAGGGGGCGCACCTGCCCGAACCCGCCGTCAAGACCTGGGTGTCGGGGTTCGGCGTGGCGGTGCCGCGCGGCGCGACCGCCACCACGCCCGCCGAGCTGAAGACCGCCGCCGCCGCGCTGACCCCTCCGCTGGTCGTCAAGGCGTACGGCCCCGGGCTGCTGCACAAGAGCGACGCGGGGGCCGTGCGGCTGGGCCTGGCGGACGCGGAGGAGGCGGCGGAGGCGGCCACCGCGATGCTGGAGCACCTGGCGCGCCGGGGCGTCGTCCCGGACGGCTTCCTGGTCGAGGAGCAGGCCGGACCGGGTGTCGAGGTCATCGTGGGCGCGGTGGACGACCCGGTGTTCGGCCCGGTGGTGCTGGCGGGGCTCGGCGGCGTGTGGACCGAGGCGCTGCGCGACACCGCCCTGCGGCTGGTGCCGATCACCGAGGCCGACGCCCGTGCCATGCTGGCCGAGCTGCGCGGCGGGGCGCTGCTCGACGGGCTGCGCGGCCGTCCGGCCGCCGACCGGGAGGCGCTGGTCCGGACGCTGCTGGCGGTGGGCGGCCCCGGCGGCGTCGCCGAACGGCTGGGCGCGGGGTTCGAGTTCGAGCTGAACCCGGTGATCTGCGGGCCGTCGGGATGCGTGGCGGTCGACGCCCGCCTGACGGGCACGTCCGCCCTGAACGCGCCACCGCCGCGCCCGGAGCCCGGGGACGTGCCGGACTTCTCCCGGCTGTTCGCGCCGCGCGGTGTGGCGGTCGTGGGGGCGTCCACGAGGAGGCCGACGTTCGGGAACATGTTCCTCGGCTTCTACCGGGCGGCCGGGTTCGCCGGGACCCTGGTCGCCGTGCATCCGACCGCCGCCGAGATCGACGGGGTGCCGTGCGTGCCGTCGCTGGCCGATGCCCCGCCGGAGGTGGACTACGCGCTGGTCGCGGTGCCCGCCGCGCAGTGCCCCGACGTGGTCCGGCAGGCGGCGGGCATCCCGTTCGTGCAGGTGATGAGCGGCGGGTTCCGGGAGACCGGCGAGGCGGACCTGGAGGCCGACCTGGTCGCCGCCGCCCGGCGGGCCGGGGTGCGGCTCCTCGGCCCCAACTGCATGGGCGTGTACTCCCCCGCCGGAGGCCAGACCTTCCTCGGCGGCGCACCCGGCAGGCCCGGCCGGATCGCGCTGGTGTCCCAGAGCGGCGGGCTGGCGGGCGAGGTCGTGAAGGTCGGCGAACGGCGGGGCCTGACGTTCTCCAAGGTCGCCACGGTCGGCAACAGCGCCGACGTCACCCCCGCCGAACTGCTGCGTTACCTGGCGGAGGACCCGGACACCAGCGCCATCGGCCTCTACCTGGAGGACCCCCGCGACGGGCGCGCCCTGTTCGAGGCGCTGCGCCGGACCGGCAGGCCGGTGGCGGCGCTGGTCGGCGGGCGCAGCGGGCAGGGCCGGCGGGCAGCCGCCTCCCACACCGGCGGCATGGTCAGCGACGCCCGGATCTGGCCGGCGCTGGCCGCCCAGACCGGCATCACCCTGGTGACCGGCCAGGACGCCCGCGCCGCCGCTGGGGCCGATGAC
>DATADI010000556.1:0-4936 GCA_036258615.1 Thermomonospora sp.
CGGGCACGACCCGGTCCACGAAGATCCCCGGAAGGTGGACCTCGTCGAGGGTGACGCCCGGGGCGAGTTCCCGCAGCACCAGCCCGTCGGGCGTCACGTCCAGGACGGCCAGATCGGTAATCACCCGGTGCACGACGCGGCGGCCGGTGAGCGGCAGCGAGCAGGTGTCGACGATCTTGTACGAGCCGTCGCGGGCCCGGTGCTCCATCAGGACGATCACCCGGCGGGCGCCGTGGACCAGGTCCATCGCCCCGCCCATCCCCTTGATCAGCTTGCCGGGGACGGCCCAGTTGGCCAGGTCGCCGTCGGCCGAGACCTGCATCCCGCCGAGGATCGCGGTGTCCACCCGCCCGCCCCGGATCATCCCGAACGACAACGCCGAGTCGAAGAACGCCGCACCGGGCACGGTCGTCACCGTCTCCTTACCGGCGTTGACCAGATCGGGATCCTCCCGGCCCTCGACCGGGTAGGGGCCGACACCCAGGATCCCGTTCTCGCTGTGCAGCACCACGTCCACACCCGGCGGCAGGAACCCGGGCACCAGGGTCGGCAGCCCGATGCCGAGGTTGACGTAGGAGCCGTCGGTCAGCTCCCGGGCCGCCCGCGCGGCCATCTCCGCTCGTGTACGGCCCATCAGCGGCCACCCCCCACCATGCCCGCGGGCAGTGTCACCGTCTTCTCGATCCTCTTCTCCACCCGCCCCACGGGCACGACCCGGTCCACGAAGATCCCCGGAAGGTGGACCTCGTCGGGCTCCAGGTCGGTCACCTCCTCTACCTGGGCGATGGTCACCCGGCCCGCCATCGCGGCCATCGGGTTGAAGTTGCGCGCCGACGACCGGAAGGCGAGGTTGCCGTACCGGTCACCGCGCTCGGCGTGCACCAACGCGAAGTCCGTGGTGATCGACTCTTCCAGCAGGTACTCCCGCCCGCCGAACTCACGGACCTCCCGCGACGGCCCCGCCAGCGGCGTACCGACCCCGGCGGGCGTGTAGAACGCCGGGATGCCGCAGCCTCCGGCGCGCAGCCGTTCGGCGAGCGTGCCCTGCGGCACCAACTCCACGTCGATCTCACCGGCCAGGTACTGGCGGGCGAATTCCTTGTTCTCCCCCACATAGGACGCGGTGATCCGGGTGATACGGCCTTCGGCCAGCAGCACCCCCAATCCCCAGTCGTCCACACCGCAGTTGTTGGACACCACGTGCAGCCCGCCGACGCCGCGTTCCCGCAACGCCTCGATCAGCTCCATCGGAATACCGCACAGGCCGAAACCCCCGACCGCCAACGACGCCCCGTCCGGGATGTCCGCCACGGCGACCGCGGGTGAGGCCACCACCTTGTCCATAAGCCACCTCCGCAAGACCGACGTGAACGTAACGGCCGCGGCGACGCCGTTCCTATAGGTCCGGAACACACAACGAAAAGCCCGCGCATGTGAGGCATTCGCCGCCGGACCGCCGCACATCCGGCACCCAGGAGCTGGTTCCGGCCACCACCTTCTCGGCGGTAAGCGTGTGGGTCACCACCATGGGATTCCGGGGGGCCCGAGCCTACTGTTCGGGGCATGACAAGCTTCTCGTTGGCAGACCTGACCGGCCGGGTCGCCCTGGTCACCGGCGGCGCAGGGGGCATCGGCCGGGCCTGCGCCCTGGCGCTGGGCGAGGCGGGCGCCACCGTGCACGTCGCGGACATCGACGCCGAGGCCGCCAAGGCGGTCGCCGAGGCCGTCGGCGGGCAGGCGCACGTGGCCGACCTGGCCGACCCGGGCGCCATCGCCGAACTGCCCGCGCAGGTCGACATCCTGGTCAACAACGCCGGGCTCCAGCACGTCGCGCCGATCCCCGACTTCCCCCCGGAACGGTTCACGCTGATCCAGCAGGTGATGGTGACCGCGCCGTTCCTGCTGCTGCGCCGGGTCCTGCCGCACATGTACGCCCAGCGCTGGGGCCGCGTGGTCAACATCTCCAGCGTCCACGGCGTACGCGCCAGCGCCTACAAGGCCGCCTACGTCGCCGCCAAACACGCCCTGGAGGGCCTCAGCAAGGTCACCGCCCTGGAAGGCGCACCGTACGGGGTGACCAGCAACTGCGTCAGCCCCGGCTACGTCCGCACCCCCCTGGTCGAGGGCCAGCTCACCGACCAGGCCACCGCCCACGGCATCGAACCCCAGCAGGTCCTGGAACAGGTCCTGCTGGCCCGATCACCGATCAAGCGCCTCATCGAGCCGGAGGAGGTCGCCGCCGCCGTGGTGTGGCTGTGCGGCCCCCACACCGGATACATGACCGGCACGTCCCTGACGCTGGACGGCGGATGGGGAGCCCACTGACCCCCCGCCGGCGCGTGCCATGATGGCGGACGTGAGCCAGGCCACCGGGCACACCCCCGACACCCAGGTCACGGCCGCCCTGCGGGAGCTGCTGGACCTGCTGGCGGCGGGCGCCCCGGCCGACCGGCTGACCCGGCCCGCCGCCGAGGTGCGGGCGGCCGGGGCGGACCCGGCGCGCCAGGCGGTCGTGGACGAGGCGACCGAGGTGGCGCTGGGCATCCGGCGGACCCTGCAGCAGCACCGCCGCCGGGAGAAGGAGCTGGCCGCGCTGTTCGACACCGCCGGCGACCTGGCCGCGCTGCGCGACCTGGACGCCGTCCTGCGCGCGATCGTCCATCGCGCCCGGACGCTGCTGGGCACCGACGTCGCGTACCTGACCATGAACGACCCGGCCGCCGGGGACACCTACATGCGGGTGACCGACGGGTCGGTGTCCCCCGCGTTCCAGGCGCTGCGGCTGGGCATGGGCGAGGGCCTGGGCGGGCTCGTCGCCCAGACCGCCCGCCCGTACGCCAGCACCGACTACCGCGTCGACACGCGGTTCCACCACACGGCGACCATCGACCACGCCGTCGGCGAGGAGGGCCTGCGCGGCATCCTCGGGGTGCCGCTGCGCCTGGGCGACGCGGTGATCGGCGTGCTGTACGCCGCCGACCGCATCCCGCGCGAGTTCACCCCCGACGCGGTCGCCCTGCTGTCCTCGCTGGCCGACCACGCGGCCGTCGCCATCGACAACGCGCGGCTGCTGGAGGAGACCCGCGCCGCCGTCGTCGAGCTGAACGCCGCGACCCAGACCGCCCGCGCGCACAGCGAGGCGCTGCGGCGCGCCGCCGAGGCCCACGACCGCCTCACCGAGCTGGTGCTGCGCGGCGGCGACCTCGCCGACGTCGCCGCCGAGCTGGCCCGGCTGCTGGACGGCGGGCTCGTCGTCCACGACGCCGACGGCACCGAACTCGCCCGCGTCGGCACCGACCCGCGCGACCCGCCGCCGGAGGGCGTCGCCGCCTCCCGCGCCGAGGGGCAGGCGGTCTTCGAGGACGACCTGTGGGTCTGCGCCGTGCTGGCCGGTCCGGAACTGCTCGGCAGCATCGCCCTGACCGGACGCCCCGACCTGGACCCCGGCGACCGGCAGCTGTTCGAACGGGCCGCCTTGGTCACCGCGCTGCTGCTGTTGCTGCGCCGCTCGGTCGCCCAGGCCGAGGACCAGGTCCGCGGCGAACTGCTCGGCGACCTGCTGACCGCCGGGCACGGCGACGCCCCGCACGCCGCCGACAGCCTGGCCCTGCGCGCCCGCCGCCTCGGCGTCAACCTCACCCGCCCGCAGGCGGTCCTGGTGCTGCACTGCGAGGCCGCACACCGCCCGCAGCTGATCACCGAGGCGGCCCGCCGCGTCCGGGCCCTCGGCGGCCTGTCCGGACCGCACCAGGGCCACGTCGTCGTGCTCACCCCCGCCGACCGTCCCGGCGACCTCGCCCGCACCCTGGCCGCCGAACTGGGCCGCGCCCTGGACACCCCGGTCACCGTCGGCGCCGCCGGACCCGCCGCCGGGCCCGCCCGGTTCCCCGCCGCGTACGCCGAGGCGGTGCGGTGCGTGCAAGCCCTGCACGTCCTCGGCCGTACGGGCGACGGCGCGGACCTGGCGGACGTGGGGTTCCTCGGGGTCCTCCTCGGCGACCGCGCCGACGTCCACGGCTATGTGGACCGGGTGCTGGGTCCCGTCATCGCCTACGACGCCCGCCGCAACACCGACCTGCTCGCGACCCTGGACGCCTACTACGCCCACGGCACCAGCCTGTCCAAGGCCAAGGACGCGCTCCACGTCCACGTCAACACCGTCGTCCAGCGTCTCGACCGGGTCCGGCGGCTGCTCGGCGACGACTGGAACAGCCCCGCCCGCGCCCTGGAGATCCAGGTGGCGCTCCGCCTGCACCGGCTGTCCCAGACGACCACCCCCTGAACGGCGACAGGCCCGGGCGTCGCGCCCGGGCCTGTCCTCTTGTCGAACGAGTGCTGTCAGGCCGATTCGATGTTGGCCGGCATGCCCTTGGCCGAAGCGGCGCGGGCCTCGGCCTCAAGAGGGCTGGCGAGGTCGCGGCCTCGGGTTTCGCGGGCGATGGCGACGGTGATGGTGGTGACGATTGCGGCCAGGCACAGGTAGAGGGTGATCGGGGTGGGGGAGTGGAAGTCTTTGAGGAGTTCGACGGCGATGATGGGGGCGAGGGCTCCGGCGATGATGGAGGCGAGTTGGGAGCCCATGGAGGCTCCGGTGTAGCGGACGGTGGTGTCGAACATCTCTGACAGGAACGCCGCTTGTGGTCCGTACATCGCTCCGTGCAGCAGGAGTCCGATGGTGACGGCGGTGGTGATGGTGGTGAAGGATTTGGTGTCGACCAGGGCGAAGAACGCGAACGCCCATCCCGCCATGCCGACCGAGCCGATGAGGGTGACGGGGCGGCGTCCGATGCGGTCTGACAACGCTCCCCAGGCGGGGATGGTGGCGAAGTGGATGGCGGAGCCGATGAGGACGGCGTTGAGGGCGGTGCTTTTGCTCAGGTCCAGGTGGGTGGTGACGTAGACGAGCAGGAAGGAGGTGAGGATGTAGTAGGAGATG
>DATADI010000557.1:0-11474 GCA_036258615.1 Thermomonospora sp.
GGCCTGCCCGGCGGGGACGGCGGCCCCGGCCGCGCCCAGCCCCGCGGGCAGCACGACCTCCAGGCGCTTGCCGCCGACCTCGACGGTGACGGTCTCGCGCGCCGCCTCCGGCTCGCCCTCGGGAGCGCCCGTGTACGGCGGGATGGTGTTGTCGAACTCGGTCTCGATCCACCGGGTGTGGACGGTGAACGGCGTCGCCGCGTCGGCCGGGGCGTACGCCTCCTCCTCCAGCACCCGGCGGTGGAACGGCAGCACGGTGGGCATCCCGTCGATCTCGAACTCCTCCAGCGCCCGGCGGGAACGCTGGATGGCCTGCTCGCGGGTGGCCCCGGTGACGATCAGCTTGGCGATCAGGGAGTCGAACGCCTGCGGGACGGTGTGCCCCTCCTCGTACCCGGCGTCGAGGCGGACGCCGGGCCCGGACGGGGGCCGCCAGGTGGTGAGGGTGCCCACGGCGGGCAGGAAGCCGCGCCCGGCGTCCTCGGCGTTGATCCGGAACTCGATGGAGTGCCCGCGGATCTCCGGGTCGCCGTACCCCAGCTCCTCCCCGGCGGCGACGCGGAACATCTCGCGGACCAGGTCGATGCCGGTGACCTCCTCGGTGACCGGGTGCTCGACCTGGAGCCGGGTGTTGACCTCCAGGAACGAGATCGTCCCGTCCTGCCCGACGAGGAACTCACAGGTCCCCGCGCCGACGTAGCCGGCCTCCCGCAGGATCGCCTAGGACGACTCGTACAGCAGCGTCACCTGCTCGTCGGTCAGGAACGGCGCGGGGGCCTCCTCCACCAGCTTCTGGTGGCGGCGCTGCAGGGAGCAGTCGCGGGTGGAGACGACCACGACGTTGCCGTGCTTGTCGGCCAGGCACTGGGTCTCGACGTGGCGGGGCCGGTCGAGGTAACGCTCCACGAAGCACTCGCCGCGCCCGAACGCCCCGACGGCCTCGCGGACCGCCGACTCGTACAGCTCGGGGATCTCCTCCATGGTGCGGGCGACCTTGAGGCCCCGCCCGCCGCCGCCGTAGGCGGCCTTGATGGCGATCGGCAGGCCGTGCTCGCGGGCGAACTCCACGACCTCGTCGGCGCCGGACACCGGGTCCTTGGTACCGGCGACGAGCGGCGCTCCGACCTTCTGCGCGATGTGCCGGGCCTGCACCTTGTCGCCCAGCGCGGTGATCGCGGAGGGCGGCGGACCGATCCAGGTGAGCCCGGCGCCCTCCACGGCGGTGGCGAAGTCGGCGTTCTCGGCCAGGAAGCCGTACCCCGGGTGCACCGCGTCGGCCCCGGCCTCCGCCGCCACCTTGAGGATCTTGTCGATGTCGAGATAGCTGTCGGCGGCGGTCCGGCCGCCCAGCGCGTACGCCTCGTCGGCGACCCGGACGTGCAGCGCGTCCAGGTCGGGCTCGGCATAGACGGCGACGCTGGCCAGGCCCGCGTCCCGGCAGGCGCGGGCGATGCGGACCGCGATCTCGCCGCGGTTGGCGATCAGGACCTTGCGCACGTACGACTCCTCCCGAGGGGCCGCGCCCGACGGCGCGGCCGTGTCCGGCGCCCGTTGCGACCTGCTCGGCAGTCTAGATAACGGCCTCGCGGGGATTTCGTAAGCCCCCACTTTCCCGGGCTTTGCCCAGGTGCCCGCCGGAAGGGGCGGAACGGGCGGAACGGGCGGCCCGGGACGCCGGACGGCGGTCCTGACGGGGCGCGGAGGGTGCGTGTATCTTCGCGATTGACCAGTCCTTGACCGTTCCGGCCGGGATCGGGACGGCCGCGGTCCGCATGCCGGACATCGCCGAGTGCGCGACCTGGGAGAGTCTGATGGTTCGCCGCTGGAGCCGCCGTGCCGGCCTGGCCGCCCTCGTGCTGGCCGGCTGTGTCGCCGTGCCCGCCTCCGCCGTGCTGCCGGCCGGGCCCGCGACCGTGGACGAGGAGACCAAGCAGCAGCTCACCGCCGCCGCGCGGGCCATGCTGGAACGCCGCACCGAGGCCCTGGTGCAGGCGTCGCGGGCCCGCCCGCTGCCCTCGGAGGTGCTGGGCGTGCGGATCTCCCCGCGCGTGGCCCAGGCCCAGCGGGAGGCGCTGCGCAGGCTGGAGACCCGCAACCGCGCCCCGGTGGCGGGCGGCCCCCCGTTCACGGCGGCGCGCACCCGGCTCCAGGCGGCCACCGTGATCCGCGACGGTGACCGGATCACCCTGGAGGCCACCGAGTACACCGAGGTCCGGTACGTGACCCCGGCCGGGGGAGGGGCGGTCACCCAGCAGGTCCGGCGGCGGTTCGAGTTCGCCACCGAGGACGGCCGGATCACCCTGGTCGGCGAGTGGGTCGTGGACCCCGGCGCCAGCCCGATCAACGACCCGGGGCGTCCGCTGCCCCCGCCGCCGTCCCCGGCCCCCGCGCCGCGCACCGCCACACCGTCCTCGCCGTCGCCCTCGCCCTCACGTTCGCCGTCGCCGTCGCAGACGCCCGGCGGCGTGGCCCCCGCCCCGGCCCCGGACATGTCCGTGACCGGTCCCTCGATCGACCCCACGGACCCGTCCCGCTGAGGCGGTGGCCGGAACCGGCCAGCCGTGGGGGGCCATGGCGGATCGGGCTCCGGATATCCCTTCCCCCGGGGCCGATCTTGCGCGTAAATAGCTATGTCACCGGTGGCCGAGGAAAGGAACGGGTCGATGAGCGACAGGCGGGGCGCCAACATCGCGGCTCTGGAAGACCTCTCCCGGATGTTCAGCAAGCACTCCAGGAACCTGGACGCGCTGATCAAGGACCTCAACGGCCGGACCGCCAGCAGCACCGAGATCTGGTGGGGGCCGGGTGCCGACCGGTTCCGCGCCGCCTGGCAGGAGGCCAAGACCGCCTTCGACCGGATGGCGATCGCCCTGGAGGAGGGCGGCCAGGACATCAAGCGCTCCCAGCAGAACATCGAGGCCGCCACCCGCTGACGGCGCCCACCCCGAGCCTGCGGGTCCCGGCCTATCCGCCGCCGCCCGCGCACCGGGCGAACCGCGCGGCGACCTCCCGCAGCCGTACGGTCAGCTCCACCGGCCGTACGACCGTGAAGTCGGCGTCCACCGAGGCCAGGACCATCACCGGCCAGTCCAGGGTGTCGACGTTCATGACCAGGCGGCACGCCCCGTCCCCGGTCCCGGTGACCTCGCCCCAGCCGCCGACCACCCGTTTGACGTCCGCCGCCGGTGCGGCCACGTCCACCACCACCTCCGTCGTGGTGCGCAGCGACGCGATCTGGGTGCGCAGGAACGCGGCGGCGTCCCCGCCCGGCAGCTCCCGTTGCCGGAACCGGTCACCGGTCGGCTCCGGGCGGGTCAGCCGGTCCACCCGGAACGTGCGCCAGTCGTGCCGTTCGATGTCCCAGGCCACCAGGTACCAGCGGCGGTCGCGTGACACCAGGCGGTGCGGCTCCACGGTGCGGGTCGTCTCCCGCCCGTCGCGCGCCCGGTAGCCGAACCGCAGCCGTTCGGAGTCGCGGCAGCCGAGTGCGATGACCGTGAGGGCCACCGCGTCCACCGCCGGGCCGCCCCGGCCGGGCCCGGCGGGCACCGTGTACTCGCGCAGCGCCTCCACCCGGCGGCGCAGCCGTGGCGGCATCACCTGCACGACCTTCGCCAGCGCCCGGACGGCCACCTCCTCCACGCCGCCCACCGCGCTCGCGGCGGACGTGCCCAGCCCGACCGCGATGGCCACCGCCTCCTCGTCGTCCAGCAGCAGCGGCGGCATCGCGGCCCCCGACTCCAGCTGGTAGCCGCCGCCGACCCCGCGGTCGGCGCGCACCGGGTAGCCCAGCTCCCGCAGCCGGTCGATGTCGCGGCGGAGCGTCCGCTCGCTCACCGCGAGACGGTCCGCCAGTTCCCCGCCCGGCCAGTACCGGTGGGTCTGGAGCAGGGACAGCAGCCGCAGCATCCGCGCGCTCGTGTTCGCCATGTCCCCATCGTCGCGCGTATTCAGGCCGGAAAGTGGCCGGAATGGCTTCTAACGTTGTCCCCATGACCGCAACGATGATCCGCACCCGCGGGCTGACCAGGCACTTCACCGCCAAGAAGCAGAAGGTCGAGGCGGTGCGCGGCCTCGACCTGGACATCGAGGCCGGGGAGCTGGTCGCCCTCCTCGGCCCCAACGGCGCCGGCAAGAGCACCACCCTCCGCATGCTCACCACGCTGCTGACGCCCACCTCCGGCACCGCCGAGGTGGCGGGCCGCGACGTGGTCGCCGACCCGCGCGGGGTACGCCACCGCATCGGCTACGTCGGCCAGGGCAACGGCGCCGCGCACAGCCAGCGCGGCCGTGACGAGCTGGTCAGCCAGGGCCGCGCGTACGGGCTGAGCCGCACGGCCGCCCGCGCCCGCGCCGCCGAGCTGATCGACTCGCTGGACCTGGCGGCCGTCGCCGACCGCGTGGTCTCCTCGCTGTCGGGCGGCCAGCGACGCCGGCTCGACATCGCGATGGGCCTCATCCACGCCCCCGGCCTGCTGTTCCTGGACGAGCCGTCCACCGGCCTGGACCCGCAGAACCGGGCCAACCTCGCCGACCACATCCGGCGGCTGCGCGCCGAGCACGGCACCACGGTCGTCCTCACCACCCACTACCTGGACGAGGCCGACCAGCTCGCCGAGCGGGTCGTGGTGATCGACCACGGCCGGGTCATCGCCGACGACACCCCCGAGCGGCTCAAGTCCGAGCACGCCGGAGACCGGATCACCCTGACCTTCGACCGCCCGGCCGACGCCGCGCGCGTGGCCGCCGAAGGCGTCGGAGTCCTGGCGGGCGCCCGTATCGAGCAGGCCGGACCCACCGTGGTCATCGAGGCCGACGGCGGCGCCCGGATCGTCCCCAAGCTGCTGCGCGGCCTGGAGGACACCGGCGTCACCGTGGCCGCCGTCGAGGTCGCCCGGCCGACCCTCGACGACGTCTTCCTCAACCTGACCGGCCGCAGCCTCCGCGAGGCCGCCGCTCCGAAGGAGTCCGCGTGAGCACCACCCTCGTCACCGACACCACCGTCGTCCTGACCCGTGAACTGCGGCCCCTGCTCCGCAACCCGGTGTCGCTGGTCTTCTCGATGGTGCAGCCGCTGTTCTTCCTGGCGCTGTTCGGCCCGCTGCTGCCGGACGTGCCCGGGTCAGGGTCGGCGCTCCAGTGGTTCGTGCCCGGCATCATCGTGATGTCGTGCCTGTTCGCCGGCTCGGTCACCGGCTCCAATCTGCAGTTCGAGATGCAGACCGGCTCGCACGAGCGGATGCTGGTCTCCCCCCTGCGACGGCCCGCGCTCATCATCGGCCGCTCGCTGAAGGAGATCGTCCCGATCATCGGCCAGGCCCTGATCATCACCATGGTGACGATCCCGTTCGGCTTCCGCCCCGACCCGCTCGGGGCCCTGGTCGGCCTGCTCCTCATCGGCACCTTCAGCGTCGGCCTCGGCGCCCTGTCCTACAGCCTGGCCCTGGTCTCCAAGGACCAGGAATGGCTCTTCTGGACGGTCCAGCAGACCCTGCTGTTCCCGCTGCTCCTCCTCGCCGGGATGCTCCTCCCGATCGACGACGGCCCCGGCTGGCTGCGCACCCTGGCCAAGTTCAACCCGCTCACCTACGTCGTCGACGCCGAACGCGCCCTCTTCAACGGCGACATCCTCTCCACCACGGTCGCCTACGGAGCCCTCTCCGCCCTGGCCGTAGCCCTGGGCGGCCTCTGGACAGGCATCCGCACCATCCACCGCTCCTGACCCACCGCCCCCCTCACCCCCAGCGCTCCGGCGCGGCCTTCCACGGCCGCGCCGCACGCGCATGTCACAGGCTCGACCACCCGTCCACAGCTCGGACGACCTCGGCGCCTCGCTGCTCTTCAGACGACGCGAATGTCTTAGCGGGGCTTCGAGGCGGTCTCCTGCCGCGCCGTACGCGTCTGTCGTACGCCTCGGCGGGGGTGTCGTCGCGCGGGGGACGCGCGGCGCGCCGCCTTCCTGGCCGTCGAGCCCACGTCACGTGCGATGGCGTCAAAGGCCGCGGGTCGGGGAGCGGCGGCGCGGACGGTGCTTGGTCCCGGCGGTGCAGAGGCCCGGGTCGTCTCGCCAAGTCGTGCGTGCATGCTCCGGACGGTTCTCGGTGGCTTCCGGATGCCTGCGCGCGGTCGTGCCTGCCTGGACGACTCCGAGCTGTCCGTAGCGCTCAGATGGGCCTGGATCGACGGTGGTCGGTCTGGTGGGAATGCTGGAGGACCTGCGTTCGTCGGTGTGGGGCGTACGGCGTTCTGGTGTGGTTCGCCCTGTTCTCCTGGCATCATCGGGGCACCGTGACGTCGCTATGGACGGGGGAGCCATGGTCGCGCAACCGCTCCGGCCTGAGGATCCGCGCCAGATCGGGTCGTACCGTCTGCAGGGGCGGCTCGGCGGCGGCGGGATGGGCCAGGTGTTCCTGGGGCGCTCGCCCGGGGGGCGGCCCGTCGCGGTCAAGCTCGTGCTTCCCGGCCTGGCCGCCGACCCCGGCTTCCGCCGCCGCTTCGCCCAGGAGGTGGACGCCGCCCGCCGCGTCGGCGGGTTCCACACCGCCCAGGTCGTGGACGCCGACCCCGAGGCCGATCCACCGTGGCTGGTCACCGCGTACGTCCCCGGTCCGTCGCTGCAGGGGGCGGTGGAGACGCACGGACCGCTCCCCGAACGCACCGTACGGGCCCTGGGGGCGGGACTGGCCGAGGGGCTGGCCGCGATCCACGCCTGCGGCCTGGTGCACCGCGACCTCAAGCCCGGGAACGTCATCCTCGCCGAGGACGGACCCCGCATCATCGACTTCGGCATCGCCCGGGTCATGGACGGCGGCACCATGACGGCGGCCGGGGCGGTGATGGGCACCCCCGGGTTCATGTCCCCCGAACAGGCGGGCGGCGCCACCGACCTCGGCCCGGCCAGCGACGTGTTCGCCCTCGGCTCCGTCCTCACCTACGCCGCCACCGGCGAGGGCCCCTTCGACGCCGGATCGGTCGCCTCCGTCGTCTACAGGATCATCCGCGAGGACCCCGACCTCGGTCCCATCCCCGCCTCCCTGCGCGACCTCATCGCGGTCTGCCTGGCCAAGAACCCCGCCGACCGCCCCGGGGTCGCCGACGTCCTCCGCTACCTGGCCGACGCCGCGGACGCCTCCGACACCTGGCTCCCCCCGACGATCACCGCGATGATCGCCGAACACCACCTCGGCACCCCCACCGACCCACCCTCCCCACCCCTCGGCCCCGCCGCTCCCGCACCCGGCACCCCCGGCTCTGCAACCCCCGGCCCTGCGATCCCCGGCTCTGCGACACCCGGCTATGCGATGCCGGGGCCCATGACGCCGGGGTCGGGGACGCCTGGGGCTGGGGCGGCCGGGCATGCGATGCCGGGGTTCGCCACGCCGGGACATGGGGTGCCCGCATCTGGGACGCCATCGCCCCTGGCACCCGACCCACTGACGCCGTCCCACATGACGCCCGAGCATGCGCCGCCGGGATCTGCGTCCCCGGGGCATATCGCGCCTGGCTCCGTGTCACCGGGGCTCGCGGCACCAGGCTCCGCCGCCCCGGGACCAGCCACGCCACCCGGCCCCGGCGCGTGGGACCAAGGCTGGACGCCGGGGGCACCGAACGCCTGGCAGACACCCGCGCCGTACACACCCAGCACGCCCACGCCGCAACAGACCTACCCAAACCACGCATCGTCGTCCGGGAACAGCGCGCGAATGGCGGTAGCCGCGGTGGCAGCCCTCTCCGTCGTGGTGCTCGCCATCGTCGGAGTCGTCGTCTTCCTCTCCTCCGGCGACTCCGAGGGCTCCGGAAACTCCGCGAACAGCAGCCCCCCGGAAGGCGGGACGAATACCAGCGCACTGGCAGACCCACCGAACCAGGGCGCCCCAGCAACGGCCGTCGTCGGTGAGTGGAAGGGCACCTACACCTGCACCCAGGGCCTGACGAACATCAGCCTGAACATCACCGAGTCGGCAAACGGAGGTCTGGAGGCGACGTTCCGTTTCTCCCCGCACCCCAGCAACCCGTCCGTACCCTCCGGTGCCTTCGCGATGAAGGGCACATTCAACGGCGGCGTCCTCGACCTGAACGGCGACCACTGGATCCAGCAGCCCCCCGGCTACCTCATGGTCGACCTCAAAGCGAACGTCTCCGAACCACGCCCCATGGTCATCAACGGCGAAGTCGACTCGACCGGCTCGGACTGCTCCACCTTCTCAATCCGCCGCCCCTGACCTGCCCCCAACGCATGAGCAGGATCCAGGCAGGTCGCCTAGGACCTTGCCCGTGCTGGGGTGTTTCGACGTGACGCCCAGGGATTCCGGCATGCCTGTCGTGTCGTCAGGGCTCCCGTACAGATGCTGAACCAGCGCCTTTCCGTAAAGGAACGAGTGTTCAGGCGATATGCCGATCGCCAGTGCGCGGACATGGGGCGTTCGAGCCTCACCCACCTCGCCGTGCTGGAGCGGGTTCATCGTTCCCAAGCCGACGTTGAGGTCCAGCTTCTGCATGGTGACGCGCAGGCCGCGCAGGGGCAGAAGCCACCCCAGGCTGGGCAGGCCGACCAGGCCCGTGAGCAGGCCGGACAGTCCGAGCGGCTGGCCGCCGAGGCTGACCGGCACGCCGATCAGACCCGTGGGCAGGCCGGGCAGTCTGAGCGGCTGGCCGCCGAGGCTGACCGGCACGCCGACCGGCCCGTGGGTAGGCCGGGCAGTCCGAGCGGCTGGCCGCCGAGGCCGACGGGCACGTCGACCAGGCCTGTGGGTAGGCCGGGCAGTTTGAGCGGCTGGCTGCCGAGGCCGACCGGCACGCCGACCAGGCCCGCGCTGCCGGGGAGCAGGCCCGCGCGCAGACGCGGCGGTGGTGCCGGCGCGGGCACTGAGGTCGCCCCAGCGGCGGGGGCGGGCGGTGGTGTGGGGTGGGGATTCGGCGGTGTGTGCGTCGGGTTATCGGGCATTCACCAAGCCACACCGACGCACGACCATCAGACCGCCGCACGGAGCCGTGCCGGGGGCGGGGAAGGGGCCTCATGACCACGCCACCCCTCAACAGAACCCTGCTGACGACCGAGCCCATCGCCACCTACACCGACTACCAGGACGCCCAGCGTGCCGTCGACCGGCTGTCCGACCTGCACTTCCCCGTCGAGCACGCCCTGATCGTGGGGGTGGACCTGCGGATGGTCGAGCAGGTCCTCGGCCGGCTCACCATGCTCCGCGCCATCGGGATGGGGGCCGGCTCCGGCGCGTGGTTCGGCCTGCTCATCGGCCTGTTCTTCGCGATCTTCACCCCGGGGCGGCTGTCCTCGGTCGGTGTCATCCTGGCCGGCCTGATCTGGGGAGCCGTCGCCGGGGCCCTGTTCGGGCTGGTCACGCACGCCCTCAGCGGGGGCCAGCGGGACTTCGTGTCCCGCAGTTCCCTCGTCGCCGCGACATACGAGGTACGCGTGGAGACCCAGCACGCGCCCCGGGCGCGCGAACTCCTCGAGACCGGCGGCGAAGGCAGCACCGGCCCGGGCTGGTGACCCGCGCCGTCCCCTGTACGGGTGCGGGTCACTCCTCTTCGGTGATCTCCGGGTGCCGGGTCTCGATCATCTCGGCCAGGAAGGCCAGGTCACCGCGGGCCTGCCAGTCGATCAGGCGGTAGAGCGACATCTCCTCGCCGTGGATCTGCCCGTAGGTGTCGATGCGGGCCCCGGCGTCCAGGAGGGCTCGGACCAGTGACACGTCGCCGTCCTCGCAGACGGCCACGAACAGCGGGGTACGTTCCTCGCGGTCGGTGGCCTCGACGTCGAGACCGGCGGCGAGCAGGCGGGGGAGCAGGCGCTCGTGGTCCAGGTACTGGAGTTTGTGCAGGAGGGTCCGGCCCCGGTTGTCGCGCGCGTGAGGGTCGATGCCCGCGTCCAGCAGCTCCAGGACCCCCGGTGTGTCGCCGTGGTGGGCCCGGGCGAACAGTTCGTCGCGCTGCTCGCGCAGGGCCTTCGGCAACAGTTTCCGGTCACCTGACCGCCATGCCTGCCGTACCGCGAAGCAACCCGCCATCGCGCCGCCGAACGCCCGCAGCGCACTCTCCCGCTGCTGTTCCTCCCGCGTGTGCGGGATCTGCAGCGTCCCGTCACGGAACGACGTCTCATGCCACTCGCCCTGGCAGCGGACCCGGACCGGGGAGAGCGCCACAGGTCCAGGCGGCCCCGCCGATGCGCCCGTCCGCGCCGGGGCCAGTGCCTCCCGGACCAGCGGATGAAGCTCGTCCGGAGTGATATGCCCTGCCCGCAGCAGATCGAGGTCGGGCGGGCGGCGCCAGACCGCCTCGGGCAGCAGCACCCCGTCGTCCGGGGTCTCTCCGGGCTCCTCCGCGAGGAGTCGCAGGCACAGGCCGCTCGCCGTCCGCTCCGCCAGAACCGCCGCATGCTGGGTGTACGGGAACCAGAAACGGTCGCCGTGCGGGGGTAGATCCTGCGGAAGACGCGCCAGGTTGAGCGGAAGCGTGGTGAACGCCTCGAGCGGCTCAGTCTTCCGACCCCGCGCCCAGGACGGCATCGTGAAGTCGGACAGGTCGAGGTCGATCCCCGCCGCCTCGAACGCGGCGACCGTCTCGCCCCGGTCGTGCAGGGCGGTGATCCACTCGGTGCGCCCGGCCGGATCCTCCGGCCCCGGGTCGGCGGCGGGCGGCCCCGCGGTGCGCGGCGAACCGTCGGGATCGAGGAACGGCGCCCGAACGGCGTCGCCCCCGCATCGTTCCCGCAGCTCAGCGGTATGCCGGACGTCCCACAGGTGCCGTGACCCGCTCCAGTCGTGGACCAGGTTCCGCCAGAACGCGCAGTACGACCAGTCGGTCTCCAGGAAGGTCCACTCGTCGGGCACCCGGCCGAAGTGCAGCCGCAGCGTCTGCGGCCCCTGCACCATCCAGCGCGGCGAGGTCACGTACAGCCTGCCCGCGGCGCCCTCCGGCCCGCCCAGCACCACCGTCTGGTCCGGCGTCATCGCGGCCCGGCCACGCCCGACCCGCGGCATGTGCCACCGCACCAGGTCGGGCGCGAGATGAACGAGATCGTCCGCCAGCGCCGCCGCGACGTCCCGCCCGTGCTCGTGGGCCACCTCGTCCAGCGTGAACGAGACCTCGACCCCGGCCGCCGCGCAGGCGCCCCGCCAGTCACCGGCGAGCCGCCGCTCACCGGCCCGCTCGATCATCCACCCCGGCACCGCGTACCGCCGCGCCCGCCGCCAGCCCGCCGCCTCGCCCGAGGGGAACGACCTGGACGCCGCCTGCACCGGAGCGCTGGGAATGCTGGTCACCGCTTCCTGTGGCCCGTCGGAACGACATGGGGCAAGGCTGGCCGGATTCGAACCGGCGTCCTCCAACCCGCTGTAAGGCGCGACGACCTCTGCGCTACAGCCTTGCCGCCGGGCAGTGTAACCAACCCACCGCCCCACCGCCCCCCAAAACGATCAAGCTCCCACCCCTCCCAGCCTCCCACCCCCCCAGAG